>CABUOE010000080.1 GCA_902493155.1 uncultured Eubacteriales bacterium | reverse complement strand
CCTTTAAGGAAACTTTTTTTGCCACCCGGTCCACAAAGGGGACGAGAAAATGCAGGCCGGTTTCCCATGTGGCGTGGTAGGTGCCGATTCGTTCAATGACGTAGACATGGGCCTGAGGGACGACTTTCAGGTTGGCGATGAGGAAGATGAGGATGACTAAGATAATTGCGAGGACGATGATCCATTCCATAAACTTCTATCCTTTCTGAAGGCCCCTTTGGGACCCGTGATACAAACTAGTCGGCTCGTTCGACGATAAGGCTGACACCCTCAATCCGGCGGACGACAATTTTCACATCTCTTTCGATGGGAGCGCCGCTAAACGACTTGGCAGCCCACTCCAGTCCGTTGACGTAAACGCGGCCTTGGGATTTCAGGTTGTCGATCGGCACCCGGACGACGCCTTCCATGCCGATAACGCTGTCGGCGTTGGTGGAAACGGTCTTTCCGTGGACGTATTTTTTGACTAAAGGGCGGGTCGCCAAAAACAGCACCACCGCCATCGCTACAAAAACGATACACTGAGCTTCCAGGGGTATTCCGAACATGGCAAGCACAAAGGAAACAAGGCTTGCGATGGCAAACCAGATGGAAACATAGGCCACTGTGAGGATTTCCGCCAGAAGAAATACAACAAACAGTATGCCCCATATTATCATTTCCATAAAAACACGCCCTTTCACGATTTGACGACGCCATTGTTTTTCTGCTTTTATTTTATCATATGTTAAAACAAAAAACAACTGGAAATTCCATCTCAGCATGCAATACCACGGCAAAGAAGTAGCGGCGCTGTAAAAACAGCGCCGCCGGATCAAAAATCATTGTCAGGAGAGAAGCATGCGGTCGTTTGCAAATTCGCCGTGGCTTGCCTTAGAAAACAGCTCTAGCAAATCTGAAACCTGGAGATTTTTCTTCTCTTCACTGGAAATTTTTCCGTCATACATCATAATCAACCGATTTCCCAACCGAATAGCATCTTTCATATTGTGGGTAATCATCAGCGTAGTAATCTTACCCGCGCTGACAAGCTCGTCGGTAATATTCAGCACTTTGCTGGCAGTCTGCGGGTCCAACGCTGCTGTGTGTTCATCCAAAAGCAGTAAATTGGGATTACACATCGTTGCCATCAACAAGGTAATGGCTTGACGCTGACCGCCGGACAGCAGCCCAACCTTGGTGGTCAGCCGATTTTCCAGCCCCAGATCCAGCTTGGAAAGCAATTCCTTAAACTGGGCTTTTTCCCTTTTGGTCACTCCGTGACGCAGGGTGCGGGGCTTGCCCCGTCTCGCCGCCAGCGCGAGATTTTCCTCGATTTCCATAGCGGCCGCCGTACCGGTCATGGGATCCTGGAAAACACGGCCGAAATATTTAGCCCGTTTGTACTCCGGCAGTCTGGTCACGTCGACGCCGTCGATGACAATGCTTCCGCAGTCCACAGGATACACTCCGGTAATCATATTGAGCAGGGTGGATTTTCCCGCTCCGTTTCCGCCGATCACGGTGACGAAATCGCCGTCGTTTAAAGTCAAATCAATGCCGCAGAGGGCCTTTTTCTCGTTGATAGTGCCCCGGTTAAAGGTCTTATGAACACCTTTGATCTCAAGCATTTTGTGTCCCTCCTTCGGCATTTTTTGCTTTCTTAGGCGCAATGTGGGACTTCCAGTAAGGCACGCCCAGCGCAAATGCGACTACCAAAGCTGTGAGTAGTTTCAGATCGTTGGCATCCAGTCCCATTTTCAAGACCACTGCAATTACAATATAGTAGATAATTGCGCCAAATACCGCTGCCAGCAGCTTGAGGGCAAAATTCTTGAAAATCTTACCAAATACCACTTCTCCAATGATGACCGCTGCAAGGCCGATGACGATCGCGCCGCGTCCGCTGTTAACATCCGCAGCGCCGTTAAACTGCGACCACAATCCGCCTGAAAGGGCGACCAGTCCATTGGAAAGAACCAATCCAACTATTTTTCTCGTATCGGTATTGATACCGTTCGCTCTGGCCATTGCGGCATTACAACCGGTCGCGCGAATGGAGTGGCCATACTCCGTGCCGAAAAACCAGTACAAAACAGCGATCACGGCAGCCACAAAGATACAGCAAATCAGAATCGTATAGGGTAAAGTGGTGGTTCTCGAGGAAACAATCAGATTAAAATTGCGCCAACTGATGGTGACGTTTGCTTTGCCGCTCATAATGCGCAGATTGACCGAATAAAGGGAAAGCTGCGTCAGAATTCCCGCCAGTATGGCAGGAATTCCGAATTTGGTGTGAAAGATACCAGTTACTAAACCTGCAAGGCAGCCTGCCAAAAAGGAACAAATCAGCGCGACATAGATATTCACGCCGGAAGTGGTCATGATGACGAGCACTGCTCCTCCGGTGCTCAGAGTACCGTCCACCGTCAGGTCGGCAAGGTCGAGAACACGGAAGGTAATATACACGCCGATCGCCATAATCCCCCATATAAGTCCCTGGGCTACCGGAGTCGGCAGCGACTGAAGAAATTCTAACATAAATGTGGCCATTCCTTTCCTGTAAATCTGCCTGACAACAGCAAAAAGCGATAAGGACAAATTTTCTTATCGCTCTGCTGTTTGCCGTTATATAATTGAGTCAAAATTATTCGGTAACGATGATGGCCTCATAATCCTCGGGGATGGTCAGGCCGATTGCCTCGGCGCGTTCCGGCATATACTTCTTTGTGAGGTCTTTTGCGTACTCGATCTCCATGGTAGCGGGATCTGCTCCGTTGACCAGAATCTCGTAAGCCATCTCGCCGGCCTTGTAGCCGATGTCATAGTAGCTAATGGAGAGAGTAACCAGACCGCAGCCTTTACAGATGCCTTCCTCTCCAGCGAAAACAGGAATTCCGGCCGGTTCGGTAATGTTGTTGATGGCCTCCGCGTTAGAAGCGGCGGTATTGTCGGTGGGGACAAAGATGACATCGCAGTCAGCGACAGCCTGCTGGGTTACTGCGGAAACATCGTTGGTGTCAACAAAGGTGTACTCCTTGGGGTTCAGTCCCAACTTGTTCAGGCTTTCCTGGATCACGGTGGACTGATATTTGGAGTTCTTTTCAGCCGAGCAGTAAAGGATGCCCACGTTCTGAGCGTCGGGAACCAGTTCTTTGATCATCTGGGCCTGTTCTTCCAAGGGAGCCAGGTCGGAGGTACCGGTTACATTAAAGCCGGTGGTTCCGGTCCAGTCGGTGATGCCCAAAGCGGTAGCATAGTCGGTGATGGAAGTGGCGACGACCGGGATGGTCTCGGTAGCCTGAGAAGCAGCAGCCAGCGCGTCGGTGGCGTTTGCCATGATCAAATCAACTTTATCGGAAACAAATTTGGAGACAATGGTCGTACAGTTGGTTCCTTCACCGGAGGCGTTCTGCAAATCAAAAGTCACCTTGTCGCCCAGCTTCTCGGTCAGAGCTTCCTGAAAACCTCTGGTGGCCTCATCCAAAGCGGGATGCTGTACCAACTGACAGATACCTACGGTATAGGTATCCTTTGCTTCTTTTCCGCCTGCGCCGCAGCCAGTGAAGGCCATAGAAGCCATTACGGCAGCCAGAGTCAGACAGAGTCCTTTTTTCCATGTCATTTTCATGATTGTTCACCCTTCGTCATAAAATCATAAAGGTTATTTATCGCTTTAAACCTTTAAATCGATTGTATTATACACCTAACGACAATCAATGTCAACTATTTTTATTGGAATCTCTAAAAAATCTAAATTTTCTTTTCAGTAAGACACTTTTTAGAAAGCGGCTTTGGGGCATCCATAAAAATTTGGACAGAAGCCTGAAAACCAAGCTCCTGTCCAAATTCTGGTATGACCAAGCCGGTAAGCCGAGTTCTGTCGTGTGTGACAATCTATCTCGACAAGACGTCGCCGCCTTGCTCCAGCCACCCGTCGGGAGCGCCGGGCCAACGATAACCCCCCAGTCGGTGTTGCATCGGATAGGGTTTACATGGCAGCGGGGTCTCCCCCGCCCCGGTGAGCTCTTACCTCGCCTTTCCACCCTTACCGGACTAAATCCGGCGGTATCTCTCTGTTGCACTTTCCCTAAAGTCGCCTTCGGCTGCCGTTAGCAGCTACCCTGCCCTGTGATGCTCGGACTTTCCTCACGGCCAGAAGGCCGCGCTGCCACATAGCTTGCTCATGCACTCCATCATACCAGGAATCGGGGATTTTGTCAACGAGGAACCGTTGACAGCAACCTAAAAACATGATAGGATTTTTGTTGCAAAGTTGAAGTCGCAAAGCCAAAATCATCGTTTCTTTTTATGAACGTCCCGGAAGGGTTTTGGGATGCTGCAGAGAAAGCGGGGCAATATGAAAAACGGAAAAAAATGGCTCTGGTGCCTTGTCGCCGCCGCGCTGATTGTTTTGGTGTTTACATGGGGCTGTCCCATCCGGAACATCACTGGATTTCCCTGTCCCGGCTGCGGCATGACGAGAGCGTATCTCTCCGCTCTGCAACTGGATTTTCAAAGCGCCTTTACCTGGCACCCGCTGTGGTTTCTGGCGGCTCCTCTGATTCTCGTAGGCGTTTTCCGTCCTCAGGGGCTTTTCAAAAATAAACGGGCTGACAACATCCTGTGGCTTTCTCTCGCCGTACTGTTTTTCGGGGTCTACATCCTGCGGATGATCTTGTTCTTCCCTCACACGCCGCCCATGGATTACAACCAGGAGAGCGTTTTCTATCAAATTTATACATGGATTACAAGCCTGTAGCTTCAGGCAGTTTTTCAGGAGGTCATTATGATTCGTCAACGGAATTTCGCCACCGTCTTTTTGCTGAGCATCATCACCTGCGGCATCTATTTTTTCTATTTTCTCTACACCACGACCAGGGACATGAATATCATGGTGGGAAACGACAACCGGAATACCGATCCGGGTATCGTGATTTTGCTCTCCCTTGTCACCTGCGGGCTCTACGACCTATTTTGGTACTATGAGCAGGGCGAACGGATCAAGGATCTCTGCGACCGCAACCAGGTCCCCTGTTCCGACAACGGTGTCACCTATCTGCTGTTCCATCTGCTGGGATACCTGACCTGCTCCATCCTCTCCTGGGTCGGGCTCTACCTCTTCATCAAGAACTTCAACAATCTGGCATTTGCTTACAATTCCGCCATGTTTGGAACAAAAACACAGACGATGTAGCCTCCTTCTGTCAAAAATCCCTTTCCGAAAAACTCGGAAAGGGATTTTTTCGTCCGGACAGAACCGCTTCGGCCTTACACCCTGTCCCCGTGGGACAGAGCTGTCTCAATGATCCGATCCAGGTCTTCCATCGTTTTCAGCTGCCCGCAGAGAGCCCGCAGCTTGGCCGCCCCGCCGATGCCCTTGAGATAGTAGGACGCCGTCCGCCGGCTCTCCCGCATACCGATGTATTCGCCTTTGTATTT
The DNA here is from genome assembly GCA_902493155.1 of uncultured Eubacteriales bacterium. Taxonomy (GTDB): domain Bacteria; phylum Bacillota; class Clostridia; order Oscillospirales; family Ruminococcaceae; genus Fumia. Next base: position 3,664 of record CABUOE010000080.1, on the reverse strand, counting down.
AACGGCCAATTCCACCTGTTTTCGCATCACCGAAAGCCGCTCAGAAAGGGGCGGCAGGGGCGGAATGGTCCCGGTTTCCAGATAGCTTTCGATCTGCCGGAATAAAAAAGGGTTTCCGTAGCTGCCCCGACCCACCATCACAAGGTCACAGCAGGTTTCCTCGTACATTCTCGCCGCGTCCTCGGCGGTGAGGATATCCCCGTTGCCGATGACCGGCACCGACACCGCTTCCTTCACCGCCTTGATGATGGCACTGTCGGAAGAGGGCCGATACATCTGGTTTTTGGTGCGGCCGTGGACGGTGATGGCGGCAGCGCCCGCCTTTTCCATGAGCTGGGCAAAAGGTACGGCGTTGACGGAATTTTCGTCCCAGCCCTTGCGGATTTTCACTGTAACCGGCACATTTGAGACGCTGACCACCGCTTTGACGATTTCATAGGCAAGCTGTGGGTCTTTCATCAGGGCGGCGCCTGCGCCGTTTCCCGCCACCTTGGGCACCGGACAGCCCATGTTTATGTCCAGGATGTCGGGATGATATTTAAGGGCCTTTTCCGCTCCTTTTGCCATGACGTCCGGTTCGCTTCCGAACAGCTGAACCGCCATGGGCCGCTCAGTATCGGAGACAAAAAGCAGTTCCTCGGTTTTGCGGTCGGAAAAGGTCAGCGCCTTGGCGGAGGTCAGTTCCCCTACCACATAGCAGGCTCCCCACTCCTTGCAGATCTCACGATAAGCTCTGTCCGCCACCGACGCCATAGGGGCAAGGGCTGCCGTTTTTTTGATTTCTACATTTCCGATTTTTATGGTATCCATCAGATAAAAAATCCTTTCCCGCCGGTTTTCCCTGCTAAAATCCGGAGATTCGTTGTAAAATCCAAGCAAATATGATATACTAATTGGGTATATGCAAAGGCGCTTACGCGCCTTTCTATTATAATCGGAAACTGAAATACCGTCAACCGCAACCAATCGGAAAACCGATTCTCCCATAAACAGGAAAGGAATTTTTCCATGAAGATTCTAGCCATCGACTATAACTCGCTGATGAACCGGTCCTTTTTCGCCATTCGGCACCTGTCGTCCCCCGACGGCACCCCTACAAACGCCCTTTTGGGCTTTGCAAAAACCTACCAGAAGCTGATAAACGCCTTTGAGCCCGACGTGGTGGTGACCGCCTACGACGTCCACGCCCCCACCTTCCGCCACAAGATGTTCGGTGACTACAAGGGCACCCGCGGTCCCACGGCGGACGAGCTTCTCGTCCAGATGCCGCTGGGAAAGGAATTCGTAACATTGGCAGGGGGAACTGTCGTCGGCATCGAGGGCTTTGAAGCCGACGACATCCTGGGCACCTTGGCGGCCTACGCCGACGCCCACGAAGGAGATACCTGCATTATTGCCACCGGCGACCGGGATTCGCTCCAATTGGCAAGCGGCCGGGTCTCCATCAATCTGGCCTCCAATAAAGGGGATATCCTTTACACCCCGGAAGCCGTCATGGAACAGTACGGCGTTTCCCCCAAGCAGCTCATCGAGGTCAAATCCCTCATGGGGGACAGCTCCGACAACATCCCAGGCGTCAAGGGCATCGGCGAAAAGACCGCCCTATCGCTGATCCAAAGCCATCACAGTTTGCAGGAAATCCTCGACAATTTAAACAGCATTTCCGCCACCCCCCGGATCAAAAAGCTCATTGAAGAGCACCGGGAGGAAGCTATTTTAAGCCGCAAGCTGGGGGAAATCATCTGTAACGTCCCCCTGCCCTTCGACCCCAAGGATTTGGCGGGCAAACAGCCCGACGCTCCCGCGCTCGCCGCATTCCTCACAAAATACGGCCTCACCTCCGTGCTGAAGGCTTTCCACCTGGACGAGCTGCCGGCGGCCGCCGAAACGCCCGCCCCATCTACAGCTCCCAGCGTGCCCTATACCCTGGGGGAAAATCCGGATATGGGAGAAACTCTTAAAAATCTCACAGAAATCTGCTTTCTCGTCAAGGCGGATGGAGACACCCTCACCCAGATTGACTTACAGACTAGCGAACACGCCGTCGTCCGGTTTACCGACAAACTGGAGGAAGTTTTTGCGGCGATCCTACAAAGCGAGCTTCCCAAAGTGACCTTTGACGCAAAGCCCATCTATCACCTGGCTTTCGATCGAGGAATGGAGCTTACAAACCTTCGCTCCGACCTGAAACTGGCGGCTTATCTCTTAAGCAACGCCGACAAGGCCTATTCCCTCTCGGAGATGCGGCACAACTACCTGCCCGACTTTAATTGTTCCCTCCCAGAAGAGGACTGGGACGCCGCCTGTCTCATCCAGCTCGATAAAGCCGTCACTGCCATCATCTCGGAGCGGCAGATGGACTTTTTGTATAAAGAAATCGAGCTTCCTCTCTGCGAGGTGCTGGCATCCATGGAGCATGAGGGCTTTATGATCGACGAAAGAAGCCTCACCGAATTTGGCGAGGATTTGAGCGCTCAGATCGAGCAGCTGAAAATCGATATCATCGGCCTGGCAGGGGTGCCCTTCAACATCAATTCCACCCAGCACCTTGCCGACGTGCTCTTTAACCGGCTGGGCCTTCCCCCAAAGAAAAAGACCAAAACCGGCTACTCCACCGACGCCGAGGTGCTGGAAAGCCTTCGGCCTTTACATCCTATTATCGACAAAATTCTCGAGTACCGGCAGCTTTCTAAGCTCTACAGCACCTATGTGGTAGGACTGAAAAAATGCATCCGTCCCGACCGGCGGGTCCACTCCACCTTCAACCAGACCGAAACCCGTACCGGGCGGATTAGTTCGTTAGACCCCAACGTCCAGAATATCCCCGTCCGCACTCCATTGGGGGCCGAAATGCGGAAGTTTTTCGTCGCCAAGGAGGGGTTTACCCTAGTGGACGCCGACTACTCCCAGATCGAACTGCGGATTCTCGCCCACATTTCCGGCGACGAGCATATGATCAAGGGCTTCCAGGACGGCGCAGACATCCACCGGATGACCGCCTCCCAGGTGTTTCACATCCCCTTCGATGAAGTCCCCCCAGAGCTCAGAAGCCGCTCCAAGGCCATCAATTTCGGCATCGTGTACGGCATTTCGGCCTTCAGCTTGTCCCAGGACATCCACGTCACCGTCAAGGAGGCCAAGCAGTACATCGAGGACTATCTAAACACCTACAGCGGTGTTAACAACTACATGAAAGAATCGGTGGAAAAAGCCAAAAACCTGGGCTATGTGGAGACGATGTTCCACCGTCCCCGCGCCCTCCCCGACATCAACAGCAAAAAACCGGCCCTGCGGGGATTTTCCGAGCGGGTCGCCATGAATATGCCCATCCAGGGCACCGCCGCCGACATCATCAAGCTGGCGATGATTAAGGTCTACCGCCGCCTGAAAGAGGAAAATCTCCGCTCCAGACTGATCTTGCAAGTTCACGACGAACTGATGGTGGAAGCGGCCGAGGACGAAGTCCAAAAGGTCAAGGAAATCGTCAAATACGAGATGGAAAACGCGGCGAAGCTGTCGGTCAAGCTGGAAGTGGACATCCACGACGGCAAAAACTGGTATATCGCCAAGGGGTGATCACTGTGAAAACAATATCCGACGCTGATTTCAACCGCGCCATGGAATCTTTTGCGAAAACCAAAGAACTTCTGTCGCAGTACGCCTC
>CABUOE010000079.1 GCA_902493155.1 uncultured Eubacteriales bacterium | reverse complement strand
TAAATTTTAGTGATTTCCCCCGCAAAGTCCGCCGTCACCTGATCGTCCACCCGCTGGGATACCGCCGCATCGTAAGCCGCCTGAGCCTGCTTGAGCTGTGCTTCGGCCGATTCCACCGTGTTGGCGGCTAATGTTCCTTTTGTCAGCTCGTAGGTGCTTTTTGCCGTATCGTACTGCTGCTTGGCCGCATCATAGGCGCTCTGGGCCTGGTCAAGGTCGCTTTTCGCCACAATTTCCGCCTCGTAGAGAGCCTTGGTGTCGTTTAAAGTCTTTTCCGCGTTGTCCAAAGAAAGCTTTGCCGAGTTCATGGCGCTTTCCGCCTGCAAAATCGACTGCTGGTTCTGGCCGTTTTTGGCGCTGTCGTAATTGACCTTCGCCATGTCGAGGGAAGCTTCCGCCTGCCGGAGGCTCGCATCATAGTCGGTGTTGTCTACCGTATAGAGCACATCCCCGACATTTACCGTGTCGCCTTCCTCTACCATCAGCTGCTTTACTTTGAGATTTCCGTCAGCGGTGAGGGATTTTTTGTCGTGAGGGGCTACATTCCCGCTAAAGCTGTAATAGGTGGCAATGCTGCCGGTTTTAGCCTCCTCCTGTTCAAAAAGCGCCGTTTCCGGAACCTTGAACAGAAAGGAACACGCCACAATTACCACTACAATAACTGCTGGTATGATAATATATCTTTTCTTGAATTTTTTCTTCTTTTTGTCTGTAGCCATAGTGCATCTCCTCCTAATTGTCTTTCGCAGGCAGTATAGGATTCCAACATGAACCCTATATGAACGATTTTCTCTGAATCCATAAATTCCTTTCCTATCATACCGTATTTCTTTGCCGGATTTATGAAAAGGATATGAATTTTTCATCTTCCATTTTCAAAGGTTCCCTTGACAAAAGATAAAAAATCAGCTAAAATAGAAAAGTCGATTTGCCGCTGTGGTGGAATCGGCAGACACAAGGGACTTAAAATCCCTCGGTAGCAATACCGTACCGGTTCAAGTCCGGTCAGCGGCACCAAATATCCTCCGACCCTTTATGGGGCGGGGGATATTTTTGTGGTTCTAAGGGCTTGAAGCGTTGGTCAACGTCCGGTCAGCGGCACCAATCTTATGCGTATTATGCCAAAGGCTTGGCATTTATGCAGATCAAAAGGGACACCGATTAATTTCGGTGTCTTTTTTGGCTTTTATTGTGTACAAATATTATTTGATCATGTATAATTAAATTACCAAATATTCTCATCGACTTAGGAGGGAAGGATATGAAAAAAATATTCAAACATCTGAAGATTGTTTTCATTGCAATGGTGTTGCTCTGCTCCTGTTCAGGATTCAATTTTATGGCTAGTGCCAGCTTTTCTGATCCACAACCTAGTGTACAAACAACTGGTCGGGTGGAAAAAACTCTGCCCAACTATTCTGGAGGTTTTCTATGTTTTCCAGACGAGAGTATACAGGTAATCTCTATCGGGCCAGACGATAAAGATTGGAAAAATAAATTTGATGAATATGATTGTTATTACAGCCCATATGTTTTTGAGGTAGATTCCCAGAACCCTTATTATTCTTCTTATGACGGTGTGCTATATACTAAAGATCACACCAAACTCCTCAATACTTGTCCACGCAAGACAGATATTCAGTTTCATCCTAAATTACAGACAATCGGAGAGCACGCTTTTCGTTATACGGAGAGCAAAAAACTGGTACTGCCTTGGGGCGTAACTACCATAGAAAAAAACAACTTTTGGGAACAAACCCATACAGGTGTCATTATTATTCCTGATACATTAATTCATCTGGATAGCAGTTCAAGATATGTTCAATGTAGCTATCTAGTAGTCTCAAAAAACAATGTACAAATACAAGAAGACATTATGGAAACTTATGATAATGATCCACGTTTAGGTGGAGTAGCACAACGTCCACAAGGAGCAGATGAAAGTTGGAATTTCTACGACTGCTATGGTATCACCCCCAACTCCCTGAAAACCTTCCAGAACGGAAAAACCTACTACTTCGACCAAAACTGCAAAATGGCCAAAGGTTGGAAGCAGGCGTCAGGCAACTGGTACTACTTCAACGACTACGGTGCTGCTGTCGTGAAAATCTGGCTGAAATCGGGAGGCAAATGGTACTTCATGCAGGCTGACGGCACCATGGCGACGAACAAATGGATTCAGTGGTATAATAAGTGGTACTACGTCGGTTCCGATGGGGCGATGTACGCTAATTGTTACACCCCGGACGGATATTGGGTCAATGGTTCCGGCGTGTGGGTGAAATAACATTCCCTGGTTTCCGGAAACTTTGAAGTATCATTCCAGAAATTGTTTTTATCGGATATTCAAATGAATCAAAAACGGAGTTGTCCCCTGAAATATCAGGCGGATAACTCCGTTTTTGTATTGTTTATCTTTTCATATCGCACTTTCTGTGTCCCGCAAATAATCCGGCGGATTCATACAAGTCCGATCCGTAAAACGGTATTCCTGAGCAAATATTAAAAATCAGAAGCCTGCTCAAAAATTCTCACGGGAGGGCAGTGACAAGCCCTGCGTTCCAATCCGCCAAAGCCGCTCTATTTTTTCTTTTGAAGGAATATAACTGCTGCTGTCAAAATAGTCGGTTATTCCGAGCCGCTCATATTTGCTCTTGCCCATGGGATGGTAGGGCAGCAAATCAATGCCTATCAAATTATTCAGTTTGCCCGCGATTTCCCGGACGCGGCGGAAATGCTCTTCGCTGGCATTGATGCCCTCGAGACAGATACAGCGCAGCCGAATTTTAATGCCGTACCGGTCGGCATCAAACAGGTTTTTAAGGATTGGCGCAAGGGAAACGCCGGTGTTTTCAATATGGCGCGCCTCATCGGTGTCTTTGAGGTCCCAAAGGAGCAGATCCGCCGCATCAGCTAGGGCGGGAAGATATTCTTTTCGGAAATATCCGCAGGTTTCAACCGCCGTGTGCAGACCGATTTGCCTGCATTTACTGAGTATCTCAATCGCGGCGTCTCCCTGCTGCATGGGTTCGCCGCCGGAGAGTGTAATTCCTCCGGTTTTTCCGTAAAACGCCCGGTCTTTCAGAACTTCGGCAACTACTTCGGACGTATCGACGGTGAAAACCGTGTTTTCCAAAGTTCCCGACGGACATACCGCCGCGCATCTGCCGCAGTTTACGCATTTGCTTCTGTCAAACAGATGCCCGGCTTCGGTAAAGATGTGGGCGCTGCACAATGCACAACTCTGGCAGCCGATGCAGGTACCCTCTGTAAAGAAAATCCTGTTGCCTGTGAGCCTCGCTTCAGGATTGTGACACCATTTACACGACAGCGGGCAGCCGTTCATAAAAACCACGGTGCGGATGCCCGGTCCATCATGGGTGCAAAAATGCTGAATCTCCGTTACATTCACTTTCATGGCTTGCATCTCTTTCAATAATCATATCCTGCCACTCCTTGTTCAGTGTGGCAAATCTCGCGTTCCAGCCAGAAACACGGACGGAAAGCGTCGGGAACTGTTCCGGATGCTCCTGGGCCTGTTTCAGAATTTTTGTATCCGCTACGTCTATCTGCATGAAATATCCGCCTAAGTGTACAAACCCCATCATCAGCCCCATAACAGCCTCCAGCCCGTCTTCACCGCTCACGGTAGAGGGCAGAAGCGAGATGTCGAGAGCCGCTCCCGTGACCTGTTTTTTCAAGTCGGCCTTACAGTAGGATGCCACAATGGAGGTCGCGCTTTCCTTGTCTGTTCCAGGAGTGGGAGAAAGGTTGCCGGACAGAACTTCCCCCTGTTTTCTGCCGTGAGGCGACGCAAGGCGGTTGGGCGCCCATTCGATCTGCCGGCCGAAGGTGCTGACTCCCGGGGGAAACAGAAAAGGCCCCTTTCCATCCAATTTTTTACAGGCCAAAGCGAAATCGTCGAGAATCCGGGCGGCTATCATGTCAGCTTCATCGTTGTTATTGCCGTAATAGGTAATCTTCTTGAGCGCATACTGCCGGAGCGCCTCGTCGGTCGCCCAGTTCTGCTTTAAGACCGCCATGAATTCGGAAAGCGACACAAGTTTCTCTTCAAATACGATCTTTTTTATCGCGTATAGGCTGTTCGCTGCGTCGGCAAGTCCTCCGATATGGGGAGAGACGACCGTGTAAACCGTTCCGCCCTCCAAATAGGAAATTCCCCGACTGATGCAATCATTTTCAAACAAAGATACAACCGTGCAGGGAGCGGAACACCGTAAAAACTCGTCTGTTTTGTTCTGATGAATTTGCTGGACCTGTTTTTCCAGATCGGCGATAAAATGCTCGTAAAGTTCTTCGAAAGAAGCAAAACCGGGAGCGTCATAGCTGTTGAGCGTCTGCTTTTGTAAAATAGCGAGCGCATCGAATGGAACATACGAAAAGTTGGTTTTTCCAGGTATCTGTACTTCCCAGCAGCCGTCGTTGGCAAAATTCACCGCATCAGAATAAGGATAACCATACTCTGTCAGAGACTGTAAAATCAGTTCCTCGTTATATACTGCAATCACCCCGCCGCCGTGGCGTATCACTTCTGAGACACGGCGGAGAAGCCTTTCATCCGTGTTTTTGTTTATGCGGACCGTTATGGGGAAATCGCTGATGCCCAGTTCCTCAACGATATCCAGCACAAGATAGGTCACTTCATTGGTAACGTCTCTGCCGTCTTTCCCTATGCCGGACAGGACGATATTCTGATAATGCTGCGCATCACCGCTTCCGCTGCTTTTGCCGGTGATCCATTCGCAGCCCTTTATGAAAAAGTGGGCCAGGATTTCCCTCGCCTGGTCCAGGGTCAGTTTTCCATCGGCAAGATCCTTTTCTAAATACTCCCCTAACAGCCAATCCAGTCTGCCTATGCCGGGCCAATTCCCACAAAGCCGCAGGAAAGCGAAGGTAAACCAGATGCTCTGTACGGCTTCAAAGAAATTCCTTGCTCCGTATTCCGGTACCCGGCACAGGTTCCGATAGTTCTCCTCGCAGCCATGCTTCTGCTTTAGGGCGCTCAGATAGCGCCTGTGCCAGATTTCGAAACTGTTTACCGTTTGTTCAAGGCTTTTATAGAAAGGGAGTTTTTCGGGTTCCGTGCATGCAGAAGCCGCCAGATTTATTTTTTCCCTTAGACCGCTGTATCCAATCCGGAGTATGGTCTCATAGTCCGTCGTCAGGTGGCTTACGCTGAAAAACACGGGAGTTCCCTTGTAATAGGCAGGTACCAAGTGCTGAATCGCAGCGCCCAGTGTGGCAGCGCCGCTCACTTTCTCACCGCTGCAAATCCTGATAGGAGCTCGGGACGCAATTTCAGAAACGGCGAGATCATATTTTTCCAAAGGGGTCAGGTTTTCAAAATTTTCGATCCCGTCCAACGAAACGCCGCTGCATTTTTCCGTGTCAATTCCGTATTTGAACAGATACATGGATTCATATGCAAAGAGCCTTGTAGCTTCCGAAAGGCGAACGGGACGTTCGGTTTTTGACGAAGTATAGAAATCCATTTGCAACACCTCTTGGAATTATTGTACCATTGTGCGGCATTTTCACAATTGACATTTCTCTGATAAACCTATATAATTCTATTATTAATTAGGAACAAGCGGGGAAAAAGATGGATATTTATGATATTAGCATTAGACATCTCGAAACAGGAAGCCTCTGTTCTGACCAGGTTGACGGCCTTCGCCATGTAAAACAGCTTCCGTATCTTTCGGTGGTGCGCGCTACCGAAGGGGAGTATCTGATTGGACTGGACAGAGATGAATTGTCGTCCACCGGTGAAGGCGGTCTCTTTATCGCCCCTGCCGAGGTTATGCAGACAATCGTGCATAAGGTGAATCCAAAGACACGGTACATGCGCGCGGACTGGGTATATTTGGATGTAACGGTGAATGGATTCATTCGATTGGACAATATTTTCCGTTTCCCAAAAGTGATATCGCATAACAAGGCAGACAAGTGGAATACCGTGCTTGACGGATTGCTCTCCGCCGACAATGTGTGCGATCAGAAAATCTACGGATACATGCTTACAAAACAATTGATACAATGCGGAACCTTTCTAGAGTATGCCAATCATGAAGGAATCGGCAAGGTTTGCAGCTACATACATCGCAACTATTCTCAAAATATAACCGTCGGTGAACTGGCAGAGATTGCATGCATGTCGATGTCTCATTTCCATGCAGTGTTTAAAAAACTCGTTGGCATCTCGCCGACCGCATATCTCATCAATTACCGCATTTCTGTAGCAACACAGCTGCTGCTTTACAGTAAGTTGAGCATCGGTGAAATTGCAGCTAGAATAGGGATTGGAGACGCGTATTATTTCAGTAGAATTTTCAGAAACAAATACGGCATTTCCCCAAGAGAATATCGTAAACAGAACCGTTACAATGACTAGCAGGCAGATAAAAACTGCCATGAGCATTTCATGTACAGATCATAATAAATATCCTTCGATTTACGGTTACCGAACCAATTCTCGTTTTCATACATATGCTGTTTTATCATAGTTGTAACGAGAAGGAGCATTTATTATGGATAGATCCCAAAGTTATATTATGGATTCTTTGGAGCAGCATCTGTTTTTTGCACGTATCATGAAGGAGCATGCATTCTTTTTAAAGGTGGGCTTTCTGCCGCCAAATGCAGGCCTTGCCCAAAAGGGCGAACACCTTATGAGGGAATTTGAATCGCTGCTCTCCCGCACAATCACGCTAAGTGATTGTGTGGTTCGAAAACGCGTGCTGGATTCCGGGGAAATCTTCACCGAGTTTACCGACTGCGCCGAACGTCAAACACAGCGCCTTACCGGCACATTTATCGACCGTAAATTGACAGCCCGTGAGAAGCAGCTAAAGGGTTGTGATTGCAATGCTGATTTGCACGTTTCACAAGCTCTGATGCGGCAGGTGCGGCAGTTAAACCGGGATGGACTGCAACTGGTGGATCGCCTTATCGCCTTTAAAGAGAGACTTCTGCGCGGTGTCAATTCGTGCAACTTATTTACATCGAATTATCCGCTGCTCATTGAGCATATTCTGCGTGAGGCCCGTCTGTACCGCGATCATCTGATGCGGCTGGAAGGTTTCGGAAATTGCAGCTGCCATGATCTCCGTGACAGTGAGCTGTTTTGGAATCAAATTATGATGGAGCACGCCCTGTTCATTCGCGGCCTGCTTGATCCAAGCGAAAATACGCTGATCGATACCGCTGATGATTTTGCCGCGGATTACAAACGCCTGCTGGAAACTTCTGCAGCAGCTAATGATAAGGCTATGTGCAAGGGAAATGCGCTTGCGCTGACCCAAAACTTCCGTGATTTCAAGCGCGCGGGTGTTGAAGGGATTGAGGCGTGCCAAATCCGTTCAATCATTCTTCCGCTGCTTGCCGATCATGTCCTGCGTGAAGCAAACCATTATATCCGTCTGTTGGAAACTTGAGCTGCGTGAACCACGAGCTTTCTGAAGTTGGATAATGGCGCCCCGACCAGGCTGAGCCCGGAGAAAAACAAAACGCCTATTGAAATCTGAACCACCGCGGTTTGGACAACAATAGGCGTTTTATTATTTTTCTTGATCTTATGTGGCTTTCCGAGTTTCTCCTTTTCCTTTCAGATTGGACTCAAAACGGAAAACCGATGGATTAGTCTCATTCACGCAAAGATTGTCAAAAAATGACACCACCGCAGGCTTGGCTACATAAAATACTGCCACCGGTTATATTTTATTGACCGGCGGCTGGCAGCTGTGGTTTCGACAGACATAATAGGTGGTCTGATCGTGAAGGAGACGATATTCCTCTGTCGGCTCCTCCAAAACTCTTATTACAGCGCCGAGGCGGATTTTACACGGCGAGCCGTCCGGTATTCCGTTGTTCCCCTTTACGATCACAACCTTTTCCGGCTCATCCAGGGCGTCGGAAAGGGCGATGAGGAACATGCTGTATCCCGCCGGATAATGCTGGGCAGAACCGGAAACAAAGGAGAGCTGCCGCTTGGCCAAATTCCCGAACCAGTCGTCGTTTGTAATCAGATAAAGCCGCACAAGGTTATACGCCATGACGGAATTTCCGCTTGGTACCGCGCCGTCATAGGTCTCCTTGGGGCGAAGGATCAACTGCTCGTTTTCCCGGCCGTAAAGCCAAAAGCCGCCCTGCTCATAGTCAAAGAAGTCCGCCACGGCCTTTTCGCAGAATCTCCGGGCTTTCTGGAGGTAGGATTTATCAAAAGTGGCCTCGTACAGCGCGATAAGGGCAAAAATGTAAAAGGCGTAATCATCCAAAAAGCCTTTCTTGCTTATTTTCCCCTCCCTGTAGCTGACAAACAGCGTTTCCCCTTGGCACAACTTTTGTTCGATGAAGTTTTGCGCCTTGATCGCCGCGTCCAGATAGGTTTTATCGGCGCTGATCCGGTATACATGCGACAGTGCGGCAATCATCAATCCGTTCCACGCTGTCAGGACCTTGTCGTCCAAATGCAGGCGATACCGATTTTTCCGGTATTCGTACACCTGGGGCAGATATTGCTCAAAACGGCCGTCTATTTGGGAATTCCCTAAGAGGTTCGGAATGCTCTTCCCCTCAAAATTCCCCTTTTTTTCAATGTCGTAATACCGGCAGAAGGCATTCCCCGTTTCCTCTCCCAAAAGGGCGACGATTTCATCAGGCTCAAACAGGTAGTATTTGCCCTCCTCGCCCTCGCTGTCGGCGTCCTGCGCGCTGTAGAACCCTCCGTCCGGCCCGGTCATTTCCCGCAGGATATAAGCGGCAGTTTTTTTCGCCACATCCCTGTAGTGCTCTTTCTGGGTCACCGCATACGCCTTGCTGTAACCCATAATCAACAGCGCGTTATCGTAGAGCATTTTCTCAAAATGAGGCACGAGAAAATACCGATCTGTGGAGTACCGGGAAAAGCCGTATCCGATGTGGTCGAATAAGCCTCCGCGATGCATCTGTACCAGTGTGGACTCCGCCATCTGAAGCGCTTCTTTTTGACCGGTTTTTTCGTAATAGGTCATCAAAAACAGCAGATTGTGCGGGGTGGGAAATTTCGGCGCTTCCCCAAAGCCGCCGTATTTGTTATCGTAGCTTTTCCGGTACAGCTTGTAGGCGGAGCTTAACAGGCTCTCGTCCGATTCCCCCGCCTCCTCCGTCTGCTGGTCCAGGAATGAGACGATATCCTCGGAAGATTGCAGCAGCGCCTGCCTCTCCGTCCGCCACTTGCCGCTGATGGCGTGGAGCAGCTCTCCAAAGCCGATTGTGCCGTATCGGGAGGTTTTTGGAAAATAGGTGCCGGCGAAAAACGGCTTCTGTTCCGGCGTCATAAAGATGCTGGTGGGCCAGCCTCCGCTTCCCGTCAGCGCCTGACAAACCGTCATGTAAATGCTGTCGATGTCCGGGCGTTCTTCCTTATCCACCTTGATGGAAACAAAGTTGCGGTTCAAAAAATCTGCGATCTGGGGGTCT
>CABUOE010000078.1 GCA_902493155.1 uncultured Eubacteriales bacterium | reverse complement strand
CCCGCTGATTTGTGTGGACAACACCACGGCGGGTTCGGGCTATACTTACGTGGGAATCGACAACTTCGCCATTGCCCGCGGCATCGGCCAGTACATCGGCGAAAAATACAACGGCGGCAACATGGTTTACGTCCGCAGTACCCCCACTGACACCGGCTGTCCCGCCCTTCGTTTCGGCGGAGTTATGGGCGGTATGTCCGACCAGGGTGAAATGGCCCGGTTCCCGCTGATCGATGAGCGCTATGCTCCCACCGACGTCGGCGAAAACGATGGTATGAACCAGATGGAAGAACTGCTGGCCGCCAACAGCCAGATCGACGTTGTCATCGTCCATCACGATGCGCAGGCGCTGGGCGCGCTGACCGCTATCAACAACGCTGGCCGCACCGACGTCAAAGTCATCTCCGGTTTCGACGGCGAAAAGGCCTTCTTTGAAAAGATGAAAGAAAATGAAGGCGGCAAGAACGGCCCGGACCTGGTTACCGGCTTGAACAGCCCCATCATGATCGCGGAAATGACGATGGATGTTTTGGATGACATGTTCAGCGGAAAAGAAGTGGAATCCGAATATCTGATCCCGGTCATCATCGTCACCTATGAAAACGTAGACGAATATATGGATTACGGTTTCTAAACCTCAGAAGATGCCGGCAAACAGGGACTTTTCCTGTTTGCCGGTGTCAAAGGCGGGAGGATTGAAACATGAAAAAGACAATTGATTGGAAAAAACTCCTTGTAAAAAACTCCAAATACATCTTGCTGGTAGTCATGGTGATTGTTTCGGCACTGGTCAGCGACAAGTTTTTTACCAGCACCAATATTTCGAACCTGTTTAAGCAAAACGCAGCGGTGGGCATCGTCGCCTTGGGCGAGCTGGTGGTCATCCTGACCGGCGGCATTGACCTGTCCGTCGGCGCCATCGTCTCGATGACGACGGTCATTGTATCCTTGATGCTGAAGGCGGGAATGCCGATTCCTGTGGCTATTGGAGTCACGCTAATCGTGGGACTTCTGGCAGGGTTTATTAATGGTATTCTCATTACTCGTTTTAAAATCATCCCCTTTATCGCCACTTTGGCGACACTCAACGTCTTTAACGGCATCGGGCTGCTCCTATCTACAGGACGGCAGGTCTTTTATAAAAACGAGACTTTCTTAAAAATCGGCAGCATTTCCTACTGGTTTTTGCCGTTGATGGCGGTCATCTGGCTGATCATCGCGATTATCCTAAACCACATACTGGAGCGTACCAAAGCTGGCCGGCACCTGAAGGGGTTTGGTGGCAATAAAGAGGCGGTACGGCTCAGCGGCGTCAATATTAACCGAGTGGAACTGTCCGCTTACATTGTGTCTGGTTTTCTCTGTGCGATCGGCGGCGTATTGATGGCGTCCCGGCTGACTCTGGGTTCCAATTCAGTAGGCAGCGGCTGGGAACTGACGGCTATCGCTTCCGTCGTCATCGGAGGAGCGAGCATGACCGGCGGCGTCGGCGGAGTTGGCGGCGTGATTGTCGGTACCCTTGTAATGGGCCTTATTGGAAACATTATGAACCTCTTAAAGGTTAGCATTTACTGGCAGCAAATCATTAAAGGCATCATCATTTTGATCGCGGTATACGGAAGTTCGGTCCGCAAAAAGGAGTCCTCAAAATGAAATCGTTGCTTTCTATGAAGGGAATTACCAAACGATATCCCGGCGTGGTCGCGCTGAATCACGTGGATTTGGAACTGGGCAGCGGAGAAGTTTTGGCCTTAGTCGGTGAAAACGGAGCGGGAAAAAGCACTCTCATCAAAACCCTCTGCGGCGTCATCCGCAAAGACGAAGGCTCCATTTCCATCGATGGGGAAGAAGTGCAGATTCAAAGCCCTTTAGATGCCCAAAAAGTGGGCATTCGCGCAGTGCAGCAGCATTTTTCCCTGATTCCCACCATGTCGGTGGCGGAAAATCTGTTTTTCAGCGATCTTCCGCTGAAAAAAGGGCGGATCCTAGACCGCAAAAAAATGAATGGGGAGGCCAAGAAGCTGCTGGAATCTCTGGGCTTTGGGGACTTGGACCCGACTCAGCTGGTCTCTGAAATATCGGTGGCCAATGCCCAGCGGGTGGAGGTGGCCAAGGCGATTCGATTCACCCCCAAAATTTTGATTTTAGACGAACCGTCTGCCGTGTTGCCGGAAAACGATGTCAAAACCTTATTTGATATTATCCGGAAACTGAAGGCTGACGGCGTGGGGATTATTTATATTTCCCACCATATGGACGAGGTTTTTGAGATTGCGGATACCATTACCGTTTTAAAAGACGGAGAAAAAGTCATCGACATCGACGACGTGAGCTCGGTCAATCAGTTTGATTTGGTACAGTATATGGTCGGACGGGAACTCAAGCAGATTTATCCTCCTATCCACACCAATACCGGGGAGACAGTGCTGAAAGTAGAAGGACTCACCACCAGCCGTGTAAAAAACGTTTCTTTCGAGCTGCATGAGGGAGAAGTGCTGGGCTTTGCAGGACTGGTCGGCTCCGGACGGACGGAAATCTGCCGGGCGCTTTTTGGGCTCGACAAAATCCTGTCTGGGGAAATCACCCTGCGCGGCAAGCCGTATCTCCCCAAATGCACCAAAGACGCCATCGAAGCGGACTTTGGCTTCGTCACCGAGGACCGGCATCACGACGGCCTGATTTTAGACGACAGCATTGAGCGGAACATCGGCTTTGTGGGCTTAGACAAACTGATTCGCAGAGGCGTCATCTCCAAAAAGCAAAGCCGTGAGGCGGCGGACCGGTTTGTGGGCGATTTGAAAATCGCTACCCCCAGTGTGGAACAGGAAGTGGTCAATTTAAGCGGCGGCAATCAGCAAAAGGTGGTTTTGGCCAAGTGGCTGTTTATTGAGCCGAAAATTATCCTGTTCGACGAGGGGACGCGCGGCATCGACGTCAACGCCAAACACGAAATATATGAGCTCATTCACCAGCTGGTCGAAAACGGCCATTCCATCATTATGGTGTCTTCAGAACTGCCGGAAGTCATGCAGATGAGCAACCGGATCATGGTGATGTATGAAGGAGAGCTGGTTTCCGAGTTTCCACACGAAGGGGCCACGGAAGAGGCGATCATGGAGAAGGCGTCTGGCCTGTAAAAAAGAGAAATTGTTGGCAGCTTGTTTCGCTGCCGTTTGTCCATAGAGATTGGAGAGGCTGCCTCCCGATTTTGAATGTAATTCGCAGAACAACGCTACCTGTGGGGCGGCACCAGCGAAAGGAATGGTGAGGATTATGGAACTGAAAGAACAAATTCAGCAAAATGTAAATACCTGTTCGGCACCTTCTCAGCTTAAAATCACCGACATCCGTTTTACCGACATCGAAGGAGGTCCCTTTGAAAATTCCCTGATCAAGGTCTACACCAACCAGGGCATCGTCGGCTTCGGTGAAGTGAGAGATTTTGCCTGTAAGCAGTATGCTTTGATGCTTAAAAGCCGTCTCATCAACGAAAACCCCTGTGACGTGGACCGGCTGTTCCATCGGATCAAGCAGTTCGGTTACCACGGCCGCCAGGGCGGCGGCGTCAGCGGCATCGAAGTGGCCCTTTGGGACATCGTAGGGAAGGCCTATTCGGTGCCGGTATATCAGCTCATCGGCGGAAAATACCGGGACACCGTGACGGTCTACTGTGACACCGACGTGTATGGAAAACACGACGGAAAAGCCATGGGAGCGGCCCTCAAAAAGAGGATGGAAAAAGGTTTTAAGTTCCTTAAAATGGATGTGGGCATCGACCTTTTATTAGACGAGCCCGGAACCCTCTGTGCGCCTGCCTGGATTCTCGAGGCCATGCGGGAAGACGCGGACATGCCCATCTTCAAGCGGGGCGACCACACAGTGGAGGAAAACCTCAAAGAAAAGGCCATTTACGACCTTTATAACATCGAGCATCCCTTTACCGGCATCCACATCACCGAAAAGGGGCTGGACTACTTGGAACAGTACGTAGCCGACGCCCGGTCGGTCGTCGGGTACGACGTACCCATCAGCATCGACCACTTCGGCCACATCGGCGTAGAGGACTGCATCCGCTTGCTGCGGCGGCTGGAAAAATACAACATTGCCTGGGCGGAGGATTTGCTCCCCTGGCAGTACACAAAACAGTGGCAGAGAATCGCCGCCGCGACCACCGTTCCCCTCTGCACCGGCGAGGACACCTACGGAAAAGAGGCCTTCCGGGAGATCGTCTCCTCTGGTGCCTTCTCGGTAATCCACCCGGATATCCTGACGGCGGGCGGAATCCTGGAAACCAAGAAAATCGGCGAAATCGCCGAGGAACACGGAGTTGCTATGGCAATCCACAATGCGGAAAGCCCCGTGGCGTTTTTGGCGGCGGTCCACACCGCTGCCGCCACCCGGAATTTCCTGGCGCTGGAGCATCACTCAAACGATATCCCTTGGTGGAACGACATCGTCATCGGCTGTGAAAAGCCTATTATCGTGGATGGCAAGGCAAAACTCCCCACTGCGCCGGGCCTTGGCATCACCGATATCAACGACGAGGCTTTAAAAGAGCACATGCATTCCAGAGTCAAGGGGCTTTGGGAGGACACCAGCGACTGGGATTACATCTGGTCTCACGACCGGCTGTGGAGCTGACGAAAGGAGCGAAGCAAGGATGTTAAAGGGAAAAACAACGGTCATTATTGGCGGAACCACCGGTATCGGCGCTTCGACAGTGCGGCTGTTTGCCGAAAATCGCGCTAATGTGGTGTTTGCTGGGCGAAAAAAAGCGGAAGGCGATGCCCTTCAGAAAGAATGCACCGAAAAATATCCGGAAGCCTGTGTCCGTTTTTATCAAATGGACGTGAGCGTAGAGGAAGAAGTCAAAGCTATGGCCGAATACGTAGAAAAAGAGTTCGGCGGCTGCGACGTGCTCTTCAACAATGCCGGCATCCACCTTGCGGGAAGGATTTTGGAAACCCCGCCTGCTGACTTTGACAAGATTATGTCCATTGACTGCCGCGGCGTGTACCTGGCCTGCTATTATTTCATGCCCATGATGCTGAAAAAACAGTACGGTACCATCATCAACATGTCCTCAGTTTCTGGAATCTGCGCCGACTACTCCATGGCAGCCTATAACACGGCCAAAGGCGCTGTGACGAATCTCACCCGGGCTATTGCCATCGATTACGCCGACCAGGGTATCCGATGCAACGCCATCTGCCCTGGCTCCGTCCGGACGGAGATGCTGGAGTACACCTTTAGGAAAATCGACTACGCCGAGCGGGTCAACCGGGAAGCCTATCCCACTCACACCTTTGCCACGCCCGAAGAAATCGCCGAAGTGGCTCTGTTTTTGGCGGTGCGGAAGGTGGATTTCCTAAACGGCGTCAATCTGCCTGTGGACGGCGGAATCACCTGCCACACCGGACAGCCCCACTATTAAAGGAGGAACCTCCATGCTGTACGAGCTGTCGATTCCCATTTCGCCGGATGTCGTCCGGTACGACGACGCGACTCCCAAACCACAGTTTCAGCCGTTTACCAGCATCCGATCCGGTGACATCAACAATCAGTCGGTAGTGACCCTTTTTACCCACGGCGGTTCCCACGTGGATGCCCCCTATCACTTCTGTGAGGTGGGGGAAACCATCGACAAGGTGGATATCAGCGATTTTATCTTCTCCAAAGCCCTTTTGGTGGATGTACCATCCCGGCGCGGCGGACGAATTGGTGCTGAGCAGCTAAAAGGTAAGGCGGGAATCGAGAACGCCGACCTGTTGATGCTGCATACGGGTTACTCCCAGTACTGGAAAAATGAGCCGGTGTATCGAGACGATTTTCCCGCCCTTACGTTGGAAGCGGTCCGGTATCTTCGGGAAGAGCTTCCCAACCTGAAAGCAATTGCCTTAGATACCCTCAGCGTCGACGGCACCGACGGATTTTCTACCGGCTTTGCCAATCACCATACTTTGTTGGATGTACGGGAAGACGGCATAAGACCTCTACTCATTTACGAGTGTATGGATTTCACCCCTATTTTGGGACAAAAAGAATATTGTAAGGTCTATGGAATCCCCCTGCGGATGAAGGGGTTGGACGCCTCTCCCGTGACCATGATCGCAGAAATTATTTAAATCCCCCTGACGAAACAGTGCTTATAACGCAAAAGGAAAGCCTTGAGAGCATAATAATCCCCCTAAGGCTTTCCTTTTGTATTTATGATTGAATTTTCACTTTCAAACACACCTTAGCCTATGTTCCATGGCTAAGGTGTGTTTTTTACCCAGAAATTAATGGATATAAGTAGAAGCGCGGGTAAAGCCTTCTTTCAAATCATCCAACATGTCAAAGCACTTGCCGGTTCCAATACCAACGCAGTCCCGCGGGTTTTCCGCGATGCGGACGGAAACTCCGGTGTTTTCCTCGATGAGCTTGTCCAGCCCTTTGAGCTGGGAGGTTCCCCCGGTCATGGTGATGCCGTTTTCGTAGATGTCACCGGTTAGCTCGGGCGGTGTGCGCTCCAATACGTTTCGAACACCCATGACGATTTCCGCCGCAAAGGGGCGGAGAATCTCAAAGAGCTCCAGCTGATTGATGGTAATCTGCTCCGGGTATCCGGTCACAAGGTTACGGCCTTTCACAGTGGTAGTCACTTCTTCGGTGGGGTCAAAGACGCAGCCGATTTCTTTTTTGATCCGCTCGGCCACGCTGGTGCCGATGGCCAGCTTGTACTCACTTTGCAGGTATTTGACGATGGCCTCGTCAAAGCTGTTGCCCGCTACCCGCATAGAATAGGAAGCGACGATTCCTCCAAGGGCAATAACAGCTACATCGGTGGTTCCACCGCCGGAATCCACCATCATCTGCCCGTTGGGCTTTGCAATGTCGAGCCCTGCGCCAATGGCGGCGGCGATGGGTTCGTCAACAAGATAAACTTTTCGTGCGCCGGCACTCATAGCCGCCTCTACGACAGCTCGGGCCTCTACGTCGGTAATTGCCGACGGAATGCAGATGGCGATGCGCGGCTTGATAAGAAAGCTCTTGGAAACTTTTTTCACAAACTCTTTGATTAAGTATTCGGTAAATAGGTGGTTTGAAATAACCCCGTCGCGGATAGGGCATTCGGTGCGGATGTAAGCAGGGGTTCTCCCCAGCATCCGCAAAGCCTCGTGTCCGACGGCGACTACCTTTTCTGTTTTTGTATGATAAGCGACGACGCTGGGTTCCTCCAGTACGATGCCCTTGCCGTACCGGTATATGATGATCTTTGTCGTACCCAGGTCGATGCCCAAATCTACACCTGCCATGGATGAGCCTCCTCACTTTTCTGTTATTTTACTGCGGTTTCCGCGCGGATTTTGTCGTTATAAAACAGGATACTCAAAATCGCGCCGCGGAGTAGGCGGTCGTATCTTTCAAGACAGCGGCCCTATCAAACAAATCCTCTATGGCGGCAGACAGCCCGCTGGATGGAGGCTTGATTTTCTTATTTATTATACACGTTCTCGGAGTGGTTTTCAAGTTCTTCTGTCGTTGCGACCACAACGGCGCTGATATCAGTGATGCCCGCGTCTCTCAACGTTTTCGCCGCTTCCAGCAAAGTGGCGCCGGTGGTAATGACATCGTCGCAGAGAAGAACTGATTTTCCCTTTAATGTTTCGGGATCTTTAACGGCAAAGGCGTCTTTTAAATTTATTCTACGCTCTTCTGCGTTGAGGCGATGCTGTTTTTCGGTTTGATGGACTTTGATGAGACGGTTCTTTTCGACGGGAATGTTCAGTTCTTCCCCGGTAAAACGGGCCATCAGCTCCGACTGGCTGTAGCCGCGTTTTCGTATGTCCCGTTTGGTCATGGGGATCGGGATAATGCAGTCGAAATGCGAATTTTGATCTTTCTGACGGATATAATGAGCCAAAAGGCTGCTCAATGGGCGGGAATAAGCCCGTTTGTTATAAAACTTGAGATTTTTTATGGCGTTGGCGACAAGCCCGTCATAGAAAAAAGGAACATAGAGCCGCTTCAAAAAGGGATCATTCGAACAAATGCAGTTCTTTTTTCCACAGGTGGGGCAAAGAGAATCGGAAGGCACCCAGGGAAGCTCTTGCTCGCACTCTTCGCAGTACATCTGGTAAATTTCCATGGGGTGACCGCAGAAAGGGCAGTGCTTTGGAAATACAATAGAGATCAGATATTCTTTTTTGCTAATTTCCATGTTGTACCGCCTCAGTCAAAAAGTTTCGCAAATTGGTATAGCGGAGCATTTTCCGATTATTTTGCACCATGTACTCCACCCGACCTTTGCTTCCGACGATAATCAGCAGCTTTTTGGCACGGGTGACGGCTGTATAGAGGAGATTCCGAAAATAGAGCTTGTCGAATCCTCCAAAGATGGGGAGAATCACAGCGTCGTATTCACTGCCCTGGCTTTTGTGGACGGTGACGGCGTAGGCAAGTTCTAACTCCGATGCCATCTCGAAGGGATAGTTGCAGATGCGCTCCTCGAAGTCGATCACGATAGTAGAGGAGGCATTGTCAATGAGCTTGATGATGCCGATGTCGCCGTTGAAGATGCCTAAGCCCTCTTCCTCGTCCTTTGTCCACTCCATGTCGTAGTTGTTGCGAATCTGCATCACCTTGTCCCCTTCGCGAAAGGTACAGAAAATGCCCTTGAACTCTTTCTTGGCCCCGGATTTGGGGTTGATGACCTCCTGGAGCTGGCTGTTTAAGACGTAAACGCCCAGATTTCCCTGCCGCTGGGGTGTCAGCACCTGGATGTCGGCGATGGGCGAAAATCCGTAGCTTTTGGGAAGACGCTTCGCCACCAGCTCGACAACGGTTTGAGTAACAGCCGCTTCGCTGCCTCGCTGCATAAAAAAGAAATCGTTGTCCTTCTGAGCCAGATCCGGCATCTCGCCGCCGACGATTTTGTGGGCGTTTGTGACGATAAGGCTCTCGGCTGCCTGTCGGAAAACCTGCTTGAGCTGCACGGTGGGGATCACTTCGCTGTCGATGAGATCCCTGAGGATGTTTCCCGCCCCTACCGACGGAAGCTGATCGGAGTCGCCGACGAGGATAAGCTTGGCCCCCATCTTGACGCCCCGGAGCAGGGATTCAAATAAAATCGTATCCACCATCGACATTTCGTCGATGACAATAGCGTCGGCCCGCAAGGGATTTTTCTCATTGTGAATGAATTTGAGGGTGTCCCCGCCGCTGAAGTCCACTTCCAGCAGGCGGTGGATGGTTTTGGCGTCCCGTCCCGTCACTTCAGAAATCCGCTTGGCAGCCCGGCCTGTGGGGGCGGCGATGGCGATGGTAAGCCCCTCCTGCTCCAGTAAGTCGATAATGGCGTTTAAGGTGGTGGTTTTGCCGGTACCGGGACCGCCGGTCAAAAGCAGAATGCTCTGCTGGAGAGCCTCCCTGATGGCCTGCCGCTGAAGCCCCTCATAGCGGATGCCCTTCTCAGTTTCCACCTTGTCAATCATTAATTCCATGTCCTTGTGGACAAAAAAATGGTTTTGGAGCATCATCGAAAGCCGCAGGGCGATGTACCGCTCCGCGCCGTACATGG
>CABUOE010000077.1 GCA_902493155.1 uncultured Eubacteriales bacterium | reverse complement strand
GCCTTGGCGTCGCTTTCCATGGATTTTACGTATTCGCCGCGGGAAAACTCGTTCATATCGAAGGTATCGGCGGATTCCGCCCGCCACAAACGCAGGCTGTTTACCGCGTCGCTCTTGTGACCGGAGATGAGAAGGTCGTAAGGAACTGCTCGAACTGAATAATAGTTGCTGTGGATGGTTTTAAGACCCTGTTCGCTCCACTGCTCGGTGACATTGCCTTCAAAGTGGACTTCTACCGCTTCGTCGACACGGGGGGTGAGCCAGTAAGAACCCATTTCCAGCCAGTTGTCAGGGAATTCCACCTGCCAGCCGTCCACGATCTTCTGTTTGAAGATGCCGAACTCATAGCGGATGGAAAATCCGGTGACAGGGTAGCCCAAAGTGGTAGCTCCGTCCATATAGCAGCTGGCGAGACGGCCCAAACCGCCGTTGCCGAGGCCGGCGTCCGGCTCCATATCGTAAATCCGCTCCAAATCAAAGCCCAGCTCCGCCACAGCCCGCTTCATTTCCGGCTCCAGGCAGAGGTTATAAAGATTGTTTTTCAACGAGCGGCCCACTAAGAATTCCATGGACATGTAGTAGATCCGCTTAGGATCCTTTTGCTTCAATTTGTCTAAGTATTCGCCCCGTTTGTCCAGAAGCATTTCCTGCACCACCGTGAGGACGGTGCCATACATCTGGCGGTCGGTGGCTTCTTCCGGTACGTATCCGTATTCGCTTTTCAGCGTTTTAACGAGTTTTTGTTTCAACTCCTGCACAGATAGATTCATCTCGATTACCCCGCTTGCTTTGTAAATTTTTCCGCCTGAAAAAGCGGAAATAGACTGCTTTTCAATTTTTCCCAATATGGCCGGATTTATCAAAAATCCGATTGATCCGGCGCAATTTCTTTCTCTTTTCTTCAATGTCTGCTTTAAAAGCAAAGGAACCCGGTGCGCCGCCCATAACGGGAGATGCGCATCGGTTCCTTTTATTGTCTTGAGGATGATGGAGCCGTTAAAGAATCGACTCGTAGATCCGGATGTATTCGTCCGCCGAGGAATTCCAGGAATAATCTCCCGTCATGCCGTTTCGGAGAATAGTTTTTAGCTGGTCTTTCTCATACCATATGGTCATGGATCTGTAAATAGCGTCTAACATATCATATGCGTTGAAGGACTGGAAGGTAACCCCGTTTCCGGTTCCGCTCCCCGCCTCAAAGGGGTGCACCGTATCCTTGAGCCCGCCTACAGCGTGGACGATTGGGATGGTGCCGTACCGCAGGGCGATCATCTGGGCCAGTCCGCAGGGTTCGGACCGGGAGGGCATCAAAAACAGGTCTGCGCCGGCATAAATTTTCTGGGCCAGAGAGGAGGAAAACATGATGCAGGAACGGACCTTGTCATGATGAGCGTACTCGCAGTAGCGCATAAAGTTTTCGTAGTCGGGATAGCCCGTCCCCAAAACGATGAGCTGGATGTCACATTCCATCAGCTTATCCATGACCTGCTCCAACAGGTCCACGCCTTTTTGAGGCGTCAGGCGGGTCACCATGCCGATCATAGGAATGTCGTTTCGCTCTGGCAGCCCCATCTCCCGCTGCAGTTCCCGCTTGTTGAACCGTTTGTTGTCGGGAGTGTTGGCGGTATAGTTGGTGTGGATGTGGACGTCAGTGGCGGGGTCAAACAAATCGGTGTCGATGCCGTTGACAATGCCTGAAAGCTTATACTGCCGCGCCCGGAGGATGGAGTCCAGTCCAAAGGAAAAATAGGGACTCAAAATCTCCTCAGCGTAGCTGCGGGAAACCGTTGTTACAGCGTTGGAGCACTCGATGGCGCCCTTCATCAAGTTGATGCAGCCGTCATGCTCCAGAAGGCTTGCCTGGCCTTTGTAGATGCCCAGGACACTTTCGAGAATTTCCATGCCATATTTGCCCTGAAATTCGATATTGTGGATGGAAAAGACGGTTTTGATGTTTCCATAGCCCTCGATAAGCCGGTACTGGGTGTCCAGATAGACGGAGACGAGTGCCGTGTGCCAGTCGTTGGCGTGGATGACGTCTGGAAAAAATCCCACCTGAGGGAGTATTTCTAAGACGGCCTTGGAGAAGTAGGCAAAGCGCTCGGCGTCGTCATATTCTCCGTAGGGGGCAGGACGCTTGAAGTACTGCTCATTGTCGATGAGATAATAGGTGACACCATCCACTAAGGCAGTGAAAACGCCGCAGTAGCTGCTGCGCCAGCCGAAGTTAAAGTAAAAGTGTTTCATGTATTGGCACTGATCCCGCATTTGCTGTTTCATGGAGGAATAGAGGGGGATTACTACCCGCACGTCATGCCCTTTTTGTACCAGCGCCTTGGGGAGTGCGCCCGCCACATCTCCGAGGCCGCCAACCTTGATAAAGGGAAGCGCCTCGCTGGCGGCAAATAATATTTTCAAAAATAATCATTCCTTTCGTCGGAATTTGTGCCGATTTTGGCAAGTCCAGCAAAGGTCTTAAACGGTTTGTCCTTTGGCAATGACAAAGGGATAGGTAGAATAGCCAGACAGCACATGATTGTCCGCAACGGTTACATCTTTGTCGGTGATGACGCAATTGAGTTTCGCCCCGCTGCCAATGATCGACCTCTGCATGATGATGCAGTTATTGAGCACTGCGCCCTTTTTGATTTTTACGCCGCGGAAAACGATGCAGTTATTGAGTTCGCCGTCGATTTCACATTCGTCGGCAATCAGGCTGTTGTGAACCTTGCCGTCAAAGCCGTAGGTGGTGGGAACGCTGTTTTTTACCCGGGTGAGTACCGGCGTATCGGAGTAGAAAAGCTCTTTGCGGACTTCCTTTTTGATGAGATCCATACTTGCCTGGTAATAATCGGCGACCGTGTTGATGACCGCACAATAGCCCTTGTGCTCAAAACCGTAAATATTGAGTTTGTTGATATTTTTGGTGATAAAATCCCTGGCCAAGTTGGTCCATCCGAAAGTAAACGCCCGGTCCAAAAGGGAAAGCAGAAGCTTTTTATTAAAGATTACCACGTTAAGCATGGCGCTTTGGGTTTCGTTTTCCTGTCCGACGGTAAAATAAGCGTCCACAACGCGGCCAGAGGTGTCGGAATCCAAAACAACGCCATTATAAATGGCCTCGTCGTGGTTCTGGTAGAGCAGGGTGATGTCTGCCTCCCGTTCAATATGGTATTTTATCATACTGGTGAAGTCGACATTCATCACCTGATTTGCGTCGGCGAGGATGATGTAATCTTCGTCACACATTTCAATGTAGCCCCGGGCGGACAGCAGCGCGTCGATGGCGCTTCTGTTACGGGTATTGGCGGTTTCCGCCTTGGCAAAGGGAGTAAGGATTTTGAGCCCGTCAGTCTTTCGGTCCAAATCCCAGTCCTTGCCCCAGCCCAGATGATCCTGCAAAGAACCATAGTGCTCTTTGGTGAGGATTCCAATGTTAAATACCTTGGCCTTGACGAGGGACGAAAGGATAAAGTCGATAAGCCGGTATCGTCCGGCAAAAGGAATGGTCGCTAGTGTGCGCTCCGAAGCAAGTTCGTTGGGAGAGACGCCGTAGCTTTCCGAAAACAGGATACACATTGTCTGTGATGCCATAACTAGTACCTCCATCTATATAAAGTGGGAAAAATCTTATCGGTTGGCGTCTGGCTCGATCATCTCCTTGGGTTTGACGACCTGGCCCTTTTTGACGATGGCTCCCCGGCCGACAACAGCGATGCCCCATTCCGAGGGATCGGGGTAGTTGCAGGGGTCGTCGCCCACCACGGCGCCTTCCTCGATAATGGCATCATCCGCGATAATCGCGTATTTGACCGATGCGCCTTTTTGGATGACGGTATTGCTCATGACGACGGCGGAATTGAGCTCAGCACCTTCTTCTACAGTGACGCCGGAGAACAAGACGCTGTACCAGAGTTTCCCGTCGATATCGCAGCCCTCGGTGACGATGGATTCTACCACATCAGCATGTTCGCCCATAAAATGGGGCGGATGAGGTTCGTTTCGGGCGTAAATTCTCCACTGGTTGCTGTTTAAGTTGATGTTGCTCTTGGGGTTTAACAGGTCCATATTGGCTTCCCAGAGGCTTTCGATGGTTCCAACGTCTTTCCAGTAACCGTCGAACTGGTAGGCCATCATCTTCTCACCATTTTGGAGCATGGCGGGGATGATGTTTTTGCCAAAGTCGTTGTCGCTTTTTGGATTGGCCTCGTCATCGATGAGGTATTTTCTCAGTTTCGGCCAATTGAAGATATAAATGCCCATAGAGGCTTTGGTGGATTTTGGCTGCTTGGGCTTTTCCTCGAATTCATAGATACTGCCGTCTTCGTTGGTATTCATGATGCCGAAACGGCTGGCCTCTTCGAGAGAGACGTCCAGAACGGCGATGGTGGCAGTTGCCTCATTTTTATTGTGGAAATCCAGCATTTTGGAATAATCCATCTTGTAAATATGGTCTCCCGAGAGAACTAAAACATTGTCCGGATCATATTTTTCGATGAAATTGATATTCTGATAGATGGCGTCTGCAGTTCCCTTATACCATTTACCTTCCTTGCCGCTGACGTAGGGCGGTAGGATATACACACCGCCGTTCATTCGGTCCAGGTCCCAAGGCTGGCCGTTTCCGATGTAAGAATTGAGTTCCAGCGGTCGGTACTGGGTCAGGACTCCCACTGTGTCGATGCCGGAATTGACGCAGTTCGACAGGGGAAAATCGATAATGCGGTATTTTCCTCCGAAGGGGACAGCGGGTTTGGCCACTTCTTTTGTCAGGACATAGAGCCGGGGGCCCTGTCCGCCTGCCAATAGCATGGTGACGATGTCTTTTTTCTGTTTCATGCCGTAACACCTCGTTTGTTTTACTTGTAGTTGCAATGTGGAAGCGGGGCTCCTCGGACGGGAGCCTTACTGTGGTTTTTTAGTCACCCGTTTGACGCTGGACTTTGAAGAAGCTTTTTGGGAGGGCTTTTCCGATTTCTGGATAGTCTGTGGCTTTTTCTCCACTGTTTTCAGGGCGGTTTCTCCTTTGCTTACCGTTTGGATGGCGGTTTCTGTTTCCACCTTTTGGATGGACTTTGGGGAAGAAGTTTCCATAGGGGCTTGCTTTTTAGTGGATTTTTTGGCCCTTTTCTTGTCTTTTTTGCTTTCTGCCGCCTTTTTTTGGTCTACCGCCTGTTTTTTCGGGTTGGTGGCCTTTTTATACAGGTAAATGGCCGAGAAAGGAGGCAAAGTTAAGCTCAGGGAATAGTCCTTTCCGTGCATGGGCTTTAACTTCGCGTACACTTCTCCGTTTCGGATGCCGCCGCCCCCGAAATGGGTGTCGTCGGTGGTGAAAATCTCGGTGTATTTTCCGCGGCGGGGGACGCCGATGAAATAATTCTCCAAGGTGAGAGATGAAAAGTTACAGACGACGATCACTTCGTTTCCGGCCATATCCCGGCGCAGAAATGAGATGATATTTTGGTCGGCGTTGTCACAGGAAATCCAGTCGAAGCCTTCCCAGCCAGTGTCCCATTCCCACATGGCGGGAGTCCGGCGGTAAAAGTCGTTGAGGGCTTTAGAAAAGGCCTGATATTTGCGGTGCATCTCGTAGTCGAGGAGCATCCAGTCCAGTTCTTTTTCTTCGTTCCATTCGGCGAATTGGGCGAATTCCTGGCCCATAAAGGTGAGTTTTTTGCCGGGATGCGCGAACATATAAGAGATATAGGCACGTAAGTTGGCGAACTTTTCGTTGTACTCGCCGGGCATTTTGTTGATGAGGGAGCATTTTCCGTGAACCACCTCGTCGTGGGAGAGGGGGAGTACATAATGTTCGGAAAAAGCGTAGGTCATGCTGAAGGTCAGGTTGTCGTGGATACCTTTTCGGAAGAAGGGGTCAGTCTGCATATAACGGATGGTGTCGTTCATCCATCCCATGTTCCATTTAAAGGTAAAGCCCAAACCATCGTAGGCGACAGGAGCGGTGACCTTTGGAAAGGCAGTGGATTCCTCCGCAATCATGATGGCGCCCTCGTAGTTTTCCGAAACAAACTTGTTGAGCAGCCGCAAAAACTCGATGGCCTCTAAGTTTTCTTTGCCGCCGTCTTTGTTAGGAAGCCACTCACCGTTCTGCTTACCGTAGTCGAGATACAGCATGGATGCCACCGCGTCTACCCGCAGTCCGTCAATGTGGTAGTTCTCGATCCAGTTGCAGGCGCTGGAAATGAGGAAACTCCGCACCTCGGTTCGTCCATAGTCGAAAACCATGGTGCCCCAATGGGGATGTTCCCCTTTTCGGGGATCCTGATATTCATAACAGGGCTCTCCGTCGAAACGGTAGAGGCCGCATTCATCTTTGGGAAAATGAGCGGGCACCCAGTCCAGCAAAACACCGATATTCTGCTGATGGCAGGCGTCTACAAAATACATAAAGTCTTTTGGGGTGCCATATCTTGATGTAGGCGCAAAATAACCGGTCACCTGATAGCCCCAGGATTTGTCATAGGGATATTCGCCCAGCGGCATCAGTTCGATGTGGGTGTATCCCATCTCCTTGATGTAGGGGATCAGCTCTTCCGCCAGTTTTCGGTAGGAAAAGGGCTGGCCGTCCGGGTACATCCTCCAGGAGCCGGCGTGAAGCTCATAGATATTGACCGGTTTGTGGTAGAGAAGGGTGTTTTTCCGGTTATCCATCCACTTCTGGTCGCCCCAGTCATATCCTGCGATGTCGTAAATTTTCGAGGCGGTCCCGGGGCGGGTTTCCGCATGGACGGCGTAAGGGTCTGCCTTATAAATGAGCTTGCCGTCCTGCCCTTCCAATACAAATTTATAGGAATCGTATTCAGAAAGGCCGGAAATCCGACATTCCCAAATCCCCTGTGCGGTTATTTTCTTCGCCTCATGCTGGCGGGGTTCCCAATTGTTGAAGCTGCCGGTGACATATACCTTTTCGGCATGGGGAGCCCATACGCGGAAAATGTTGGTTTCACCATCCCGGTGACATCCTAAGTAGTCGTACGCCCGATAATTGGTGCCTTCATGGAATAAATAGGCCGCCGGATTCTCTTCTTTTTCCTTTATCATTTTACTCACGTGATTACCACCTTAAATGATTTGTTACATTGTGTACAATATAATTGTATCACAATCATATGTTTTTGTAAATATTTACCTATAAACATTTTTCGCCTTTGGTGTAAAATCCTTATAATTATTTTTGTAACATACGCTAATTTTTATGTAAAAGTTTTCAGATCCCTCCACTGTACAGTTTGAAAAAAATTCGGTATAATAAACGCAATAGCAAGTGTTTTTTAGAAAACACTTGGCTGCATTGTATGTGCCTGCCAAAATACTTTCCTATTTTGACATTGCTTTTTTATCATTATCCGGTTCTGCCGGCGCAGGACTGCGGCGGATAACCCTGCAGGCAAGCGGCAAAGCTATTATCAAAAAAGCCAAAGTTTATTTGATATCATTGAGAAAGGTGGTCTCTGTTTGCAGCCGGCCATTTATTTTGATTCTTGGAACCCATTCTGCAAAGTGCCTTTTGGCGCGGTACGAGAGCATGAAGAAATCACCCTTCGGCTGACAGTGGATACCTCACTTCGGCCCAAGAGTGTCGCACTGATTCTCCGCCAAGACGGAGAGGACGTGGGAAATCGCCTCCTGTTTGTCCAAAACGTTGCCGGTAATCATTCTATCACATATGGAATTACCTTTTCTGTCGAAGATGCTGGGCTGTATTTCTACCGTTTTGAGATAGAAACGGGAAACGGCGTCCTATTTGTCGGAAGAGGGGAGAAGGCGTGCGCTACGGTGGGGGATTTTTTACCGGAGTGGCAGCTCACCGTTTATCGACAGGACTTTTGTACCCCGTCCTGGCCGGAAAACGGCGTCATGTATCAGATTTTTCCCGACCGGTTTCGGAAAAGCGGCGACGACCCTCTTCCCCAGACGAAAAACAAACGCCTCGTTCACAGAGACTGGTACGAGCGGCCATTGTTTACCCAGGACGATCCCGAATATGAAGCCACCGACTTTTTTGGCGGCAATCTTCGCGGAATCATCGAAAAACTCCCTTATATCAAGTCCTTGGGGACAACTGTATTGTACCTGAACCCGATTTTTGAGGCGGCGGCTAATCATCGGTACAATACCGGCGATTACCTGAAAATCGATCCCTATCTGGGGACAGCGGAGGATTTTGAGCTGCTTTGCCGGGAAGCGGAAAAACTGGACATCTCGATTATTCTGGACGGCGTTTTTTCCCACACCGGTTCCGACAGTGTTTACTTCAATAAGGAAGGCCATTATGATTCGATAGGGGCTTTTGGATCTTCCGAGTCGCCTTATGCCTCCTGGTATCAGTTTTCCGAGGATCGGACACGGTACGAAAGCTGGTGGGGATTTCCCACCCTGCCCAATGTGGACGAAACGGACCCGAACTATCTTGCGTTTATCTGCGGAGAGAACGGGGTACTCGCTCATTGGATGAAAGCGGGAGTCAAAGGCTGGCGGCTCGATGTGGCAGATGAGCTGCCCGACGCTTTTCTCGAGGCCCTGCGGCTTCGGGTGAAAGCGGAGGATCGGGATTCCTTCATCGTCGGTGAAGTGTGGGAGGACGCTTCCAACAAAAGCAGCTACGGACATCGGAGGCCCTACCTGTTAGGAAACCAGCTGGACAGCGTGATGAACTACCCCTGGCGGTCGGCCATCCTAAACTTTATGCGTGAAGGAAATGCCGATGCTTTTTATGAATCGGTCATGGAGATTCTCGACCATTACCCGGAGCCCGCCGTCCATACGCTGATGAACTCCCTGTCCACCCACGATACCGTCCGAGCCATTACCTGCCTCGGGGTGGATCATCCGGTGCCCAGCGACCAGCAGGGGACCTATCAACTGTCCCCCCAGGAATATGAGCGGGGGAAGAAGCTTTTTCAGACGGCAGCCCTTCTCCAGTATACCCTTCCGGGATTTCCCTGCCTCTATTACGGGGATGAGGCGGGCTTGAGCGGCTTTGCCGATCCCTGGAACCGGCGCTGCTATCCCTGGGAACGGGAGGACGGCCAGCTCATCGACTTTTTCCGGCAGTTGGGGGCCATCCGCCAAGAATTCTCGGAGGCATTCAGCGGGGAGTTCCGCTTTGTGGCAGCGCTGGATGGGCTTATTGCCTTTGTGCGCGGCGGAAAAGCGCTAACTGCTGTTAACCATGGGGCACAGGACGCTTTTGTAGCGATTAAGGGCAAAAAAGTGCTGGAAATGGTTGGAAACTGCTCCTTGGAGGAGCACGGCATCCGAATCGGGCCGGACAGCGGTGCGATCGTTGAGATTGCGGAATAAAAAACAGGGACGTAAACCGTCCCTGCTTTTTACTGTTTATTGATGATTTGATTGATTTCCCGGATGGAAGCAGCGTCCGGATAAAATTTTGACCGGTCGTCTGACCAGGTTCCAGTCAGTTCCCGAAGCTCCACACGGCGTTCCTGCTGGTTTAAAAAATAGCGCATAGCCTTTTTGCGTTCCGCATACCCGAATTGGGTGACATCGGTGTCGGTGTTGTTGAGAAAGGCGGTAAAAAGATAATAGCCTTTGT
>CABUOE010000076.1 GCA_902493155.1 uncultured Eubacteriales bacterium | reverse complement strand
TCAGACTGAGGCTCAACACCGCCCTTCGCGCAGAAAACAGTCACAGAACCGTCCAAAACGCGGAGCGAACGCTCAACTTCAACAGTGAAGTCAACGTGGCCGGGGGTGTCAATAATATTGATACGGTGGCCTTTCCAGAACGCCGTCGTCGCAGCGGAAGTAATGGTGATACCTCTTTCCTGCTCCTGCGCCATCCAGTCCATCGTCGCGGTACCCTCGTGGGTATCACCGATTTTGTGCGTTCTACCGGTATAGTAGAGAATACGCTCAGTGGTGGTAGTTTTACCAGCGTCGATGTGGGCCATTATACCAATGTTACGAGTCATTTCCAGAGATACGTCTCTTGGCATAATTTCCTCCTAATTTACTAGAGTCCTCTCCACTCCCGGAGAGCCGGAAGGGAAAAAGGTTCGGAATAAAACATACTCATGGTAAGTATGTCCAAATTTTCTCGAGATAGCAAAATTACCATCTGAAATGTGCGAAAGCTTTGTTGGCTTCTGCCATCTTGTGAGTATCCTCACGTTTTTTGCAAGCTCCGCCGGTATTGTTCAGTGCATCCATGATTTCGCCTGCGAGACGTTCCTTCATGGTTTTCTCAGAACGGTTTCTGGAATATGTGGTCAGCCATCTCAAGCCCAGAGTCTGTCTTCTTTCGGGACGAACCTCCATAGGAACCTGGTAAGTGGCACCGCCGACACGGCGGGATTTGACTTCCAGAACGGGCATGATATTCTCGAGAGCTTCATTGAAAGCCTCCAGAGCATCTTTGCCGGTCTTTTCGTTTACGATTTCAAAAGCACCGTAAACAATTTTCTGAGCGACGCCTTTTTTACCATCCAACATAATGTTGTTGATCAGCCGGGTCACCAGTTTGGAATTGTACATAGGATCAGGCAAAACATCACGCTTTGCAATACGACCTCTTCTTGGCACTTTACTTCCCTCCTTCACATAATGATATCATCGGTACTCGAAAGTAAAATTTCCCCCGTTCAGACCAGTAAAAGGCCGCAACATTTATTTGTTGGGACCATTTGACAGCCTTTACGAAATAACGGAATGATTACTTTTTCGCACCAGCTTTCGGACGCTTCGCACCGTATTTAGAACGGGCCTGCATTCTGTTATTGACGCCCTGGGTATCCAGAGTACCGCGGATAATGTGGTAACGAACACCAGGAAGGTCTTTAACACGTCCGCCACGAATCAGAACAACAGAGTGTTCCTGCAGGTTGTGTCCTACTCCAGGAATATAAGCTGATACTTCCATTCCGTTTGTGAGTTTGACCCTCGCTACTTTACGCAGAGCAGAGTTGGGCTTCTTAGGGGTCATGGTTCTAACCGCTGTGCAGACGCCTCTCTTTTGAGGAGAGTTCTGATCGGTCGCTACCTTCTTCATGGAGTTAAATCCACGGTTCAGAGCGGGAGCGGTAGACTTGTTCGCCTGAGTAGCTCTTCCTTTTCTAACAAGCTGGTTAAAGGTTGGCATATGGCACCTCCTTGTTTCAATATCTATGCTTTCACAGAGCATGACCCTATTACCAGCATACTTGTTTATTGTATCAAAAATAAATTTTATTGTCAACAGCTTTTTCTGAAAGTGATTTTTCTTGTGAAAAGCGCTTATATTGTTGAAGCAAAAAGGGAATTTCCATGGTTATTTTTTCATTTTTTAAAATCAACACAAACTGAAGAAAATCGAAAGCCTTTTGGCTTTCGATTTTCTGTCTCATTTTCCTAGATTGCGGAAATAGTCTCCACCATTTCGACGTTCTCAGAAACCTCGGGTTTTGTAGGGATGACCTCTACATCATTATAACAGGACATACCAGTACCAGCCGGAACCAGTTTACCGATAATAACGTTTTCCTTCAGACCCATTAGGTGGTCGACCTTGCCCTTGATGGCAGCTTCGGTGAGCACCTTAGTGGTCTCCTGGAAGGACGCGGCCGACAGGAAGCTCTCAGTGGCCAGAGAAGCCTTGGTAATACCGAGTAGCACAGGTTCAAAGGTAATGAGCGCGAGTCCCGCTTCCCCATTGTCCAGACGCTCCTGAATCCGCTGGTTTTCACGGTAAACGTCACCGCGCTCCATGACGGAACCGGACAGCAGCTCGGTGCTGCCGGGGCTGACAATGCGGACTTTCTTCATCATCTGACGAACGATAACCTCAATATGCTTATCGTTGATGTCAACACCCTGAAGACGATAAGTCTTCTGCACCTCTGCGATCAGGTAGTTCTGAACCTCCTGCTCGCCCTTAACGGCCAGAATATCGTGAGGATTGATGCTTCCCTCAGTGAGAGAATCGCCGGACTGGACTTCCTGTCCTTCCTGCACCTTGATCTTGAATCCGTAAGGGATGGTGTACCGCTTGGATTCCTCAGTGTTAGTAATCTCGATGACCCGCTGACGTTTTTCCTCGTCAAAGCGGACCGTACCGCCGATTTCGGTGATGATAGCGCTGTTTTTCGGTTTTCGTCCCTCAAACAGCTCGACGATTCTGGGAAGACCCTGTGTGATGTCCTCAGCGTTTGCGATACCACCGGTATGGAAAGTACGCATGGTCAGCTGAGTACCGGGCTCACCAATGGACTGGGCGGCGATGACACCGACAGCCTCACCCACAGCGATGGGTTTGCCGTTTGCAAGGTTAGAGCCGTAACATTTCGCGCAGATTCCCTGAGGCGAACGGCAGGACAGAATGGAACGAATTTCCACGCTTTGAACGCCGGTATCGGCGATCTTCTGGGCGTCATGTTCGTCCATAATCTTGTCTTTCGACACCAAAACCTCGCCGGTGTTGGGATCGACAAAATCGTGAACCAGATATCTGCCCTGGAGACGCTCGGTCAAAGGTTCGATCATCTCGTTGCCTTCGCGGATGTCATGGACCCAGATGCCCTCGTGGCAGCCGCAGTCTTCCTGGCGGATGATAACATCCTGAGAAACGTCGACAAGACGTCTCGTCAGGTAACCGGAGTCCGCTGTACGAAGTGCAGTATCAGCCAGACCTTTACGAGCACCACGGGAAGAAATGAAGTATTCCAAAATGTTAAGTCCTTCACGATAGTTGGACTTGATGGGAATTTCAATGGTGGTACCGGCAGTATTTGCAATCAATCCGCGCATACCGGCCAGCTGTCTGATCTGGTTGATGCTACCACGGGCTCCGGAGTCAGCCATCATGTAGATGGGGTTGAACTCGTCGAGGTTTTCGGTCAGCGCGTCAGAAACCTTGTTGGTGGTTTCGTTCCAGATTTTGATGACGTGGCCTTTCTTTTCCTCTTCGGTGATCAGACCGCGCTCGTACTGACGAGTGACCTTGAGGACGGCCGCATCCGCCTGCTCCAGCAGTTCCTTTTTCTGAGGAGGAATTACCGCGTCGCAGACCGCGACGGTAATAGCGCCCTTCGTAGAGTATTTGAAGCCCTGTGCCTTGATGCGGTCCAGCACTTCAGAGGTTTTGGCCGTTCCGTGGATGCGGATGCAGCGGTCGATGATTTTACCCAGCTGCTTTTTGCCGACCAAAAAGTCGATTTCCAGCTTGAGCTGGTTTTCCGGCAGGCTTCTGTCTACAAAGCCTAAATTCTGGGGAATGGGATCGTTGAAAATCAGGCGGCCCACAGTGGTGTCCACAAGGCCGGTGACATTGCCCTTGGTCATACGGACTTTAATTTTTGCGTGGAGGGTAACGACGCCGTCCTGATAAGCCATCAAAGCCTCGTTGACGTCGCGGAATACCTTACCCTCGCCTATATCGCCGTCTTTGACCAGAGTGAGGTAGTAAGAACCGAGAACCATATCCTGGGTCGGAACAGCCACAGGACGTCCATCGGAGGGTTTTAACAGGTTGTTTGCCGCCAA
This sequence comes from uncultured Eubacteriales bacterium, assembly GCA_902493155.1. Taxonomy (GTDB): domain Bacteria; phylum Bacillota; class Clostridia; order Oscillospirales; family Ruminococcaceae; genus Fumia. Next base: position 5,787 of record CABUOE010000076.1, on the reverse strand, counting down.
CATGAGGAAACGGGCTTCCGCCTGCGCTTCGGCAGACAGAGGCACGTGAACCGCCATCTGGTCGCCGTCAAAGTCAGCGTTATAAGCGGTACAAACTAGCGGATGCAGCTTCAAGGCACGGCCCTCGACCAAAACCGGCTCAAACGCCTGAATACCCAGTCTGTGCAGTGTAGGCGCACGGTTTAACAGCACCGGATGGTCTTTGATGACGATTTCCAAAGCGTCCCAAACTTCGGGGCGGGCTCTGTCAACCATCTTTCTGGCGCTTTTGATGTTATTGGCAGCGCCAGTCTCCACCAAACGTTTCATAACAAAGGGCTTAAACAGCTCCAATGCCATCTCTTTTGGCAGACCGCACTGATACATTTTGAGTTCCGGTCCGACGACGATAACCGAACGGCCGGAATAGTCAACACGTTTACCCAGCAGATTCTGTCTAAAGCGTCCCTGTTTACCCTTCAGCATGTCGGAAAGGGATTTTAAGGGGCGGTTATTTGGCCCGGTGACGGGACGGCCGCGGCGGCCGTTGTCGATCAATGCATCAACCGCTTCCTGCAGCATCCGTTTCTCGTTGCGGACAATGATGTCGGGCGCTTTCAGCTCCAACAGTCTCTGGAGACGGTTGTTGCGGTTGATGACCCTGCGGTACAGATCGTTTAAGTCAGAGGAGGCGAAACGTCCACCGTCCAGCTGTACCATAGGACGGATATCCGGCGGAATGACCGGAATGACATCCAGAATCATCCATTCGGGCTTGTTTCCGGAAAGGCGGAATGCCTCGACACATTCCAGACGTTTCAAAATACGGATCTTTTTCTGTCCGGTAGCGTCGTTCAGCTGCTGTTTGAGATCCACAGACAGTTCTTCCAGATCCAGGTCCTTGAGAAGCTCCTTGACCGCTTCGGCGCCCATGCCGGCTTTAAAATCGTCCTCGTATTTTTCCCGCATGTCAGCGTATTCCTTCTCAGAAAGGAGCTGACCCTTTTCGAGAATTGTGCTGCCGGGATCGATGACGATATATTTTGCAAAGTAGAGGACTTCTTCCAGTCTTCTGGGGGAAATATCGAGGATCAGGCCCATGCGGGAAGGAATCCCCTTAAAATACCAGATGTGCGACACAGGCGCCGCCAGCTGGATATGGCCCATCCGCTCTCTTCTGACTTTGGAACGGGTGACTTCAACGCCGCACTTGTCACAAATTTTTCCTTTGTAGCGCAGGCGTTTGTATTTTCCACAATGGCATTCCCAGTCCTTGGTCGGCCCAAAAATGCGCTCACAGAAAAGGCCGTCACGTTCCGGTTTGAGTGTGCGGTAGTTGATGGTTTCGGGTTTCTTGACTTCGCCGTGAGACCACTCGAGGATCTGTTCGGGGGAAGCTAAACCTATTTTTATCGACTCAAAAACGTTAAATTCCAATTACGACCCCTTCTTCCATTAAAAATCTTCGTCTGCATCGTCGCCGTCCAAATCGAAGGCGTACTCCTCTTCTTCCACTTCGTCCTCGTCGTCAGAATCGCTCAGAACGTCTTCAGCGTCCGCAGTAGTGTAGCCTTCCATTTCGCCGTCTTCCACATAGTTGAATTCGTCGTCGAAATGGCGGTCGTCTACTTCCGCACTGTTGAAGGTGATGTCCTCGTCGTCCTCAAAGGTCTGTTTGAGGTCGATTTCGTTTTGATCTTTGTCGAGAACCTTGACGTCCAGACCCAGAGACTGCAGTTCCTTAATGAGCACCTTGAAGGACTCCGGAATGCCGGACTGGGGCACGTTGTGGCCTTTGACGATGGCTTCATAGGTCTTGACACGCCCGACTACGTCGTCGGACTTAACAGTCAGGATTTCCTGAAGGGTGTAAGCGGCGCCGTATGCCTCCAGCGCCCAAACTTCCATCTCACCAAATCTCTGTCCGCCGAACTGAGCTTTACCGCCCAGAGGCTGCTGGGTGACGAGAGAGTAAGGGCCAGTAGAACGGGCGTGAATCTTATCGTCAACCAGATGGTGAAGTTTCAGATAGTACATAATGCCGACAGTGACGCGATTGTCAAATTGTTCGCCAGTGCGTCCGTCGTAAAGGATGGTCTTTCCGTCCTCGGGAAGCCCCGCCTCTCTAAAGCAGGCGCGAATATCTTCCTCATGTGCACCGTCGAAAACAGGGGTCATGATCTTCCAGCCGAGAGCCTTGGCCGCATAGCCCAGATGAACTTCCAGCACCTGACCGATGTTCATACGGGAAGGTACGCCCAGCGGATTCAACACGATGTCCAATGGAGTACCATCGGGCAGGAAGGGCATGTCTTCTTGAGGCAGAATGCGGGAAACAACACCCTTGTTTCCGTGGCGGCCCGCCATTTTGTCGCCGACGCTGATTTTACGTTTTTGAGCCACATAGCAGCGGACGACCATGTTGACGCCGGCATTGAGTTCATCGCAGTTTTCACGGGTAAAGACTTTGACATCGACGATGATGCCGTATTCGCCGTGGGGAACCCGCAGAGACGTGTCGCGGACTTCTCTCGCCTTTTCACCAAAAATGGCGCGCAAAAGCCGCTCTTCCGCAGTGAGTTCAGTCTCTCCTTTCGGAGTGACTTTACCGACTAAGATATCGCCGGCACGAACTTCCGCGCCGATGCGGATGATACCCCGCTCGTCTAAATCTTTGAGGGCGTCCTCGCCCACGTTGGGAATGTCTCTTGTGATCTCTTCCGGCCCCAACTTGGTATCGCGGGCTTCGGTTTCGTATTCCTCAATATGAATCGAAGTATAAACATCGTCACGAACGATTTTTTCGTTAATGAGAACAGCATCCTCGTAGTTGTAGCCTTCCCAGGTCATAAAGCCGATGAGGGCGTTTTTACCCAGGGATATCTCGCCGTCGCAGGTAGCGGGGCCGTCGGCGATGACCTGTCCTTTTGTGACCCTCTCACCTTTGTCGACGATGGGACGCTGGTTGATACAGGTTCCTTGGTTGGACCGCATGAATTTGATGATGGGGTATTTGTGGAGAACACCTGCATCGTCTTTGATGATGACTTCATCAGCGGAAACACGGTCCACCACGCCGTCTTCTTTGGCCAGTACGCAGACGCCGGAGTCAACGGCCGCCTTGTATTCCATACCGGTTCCCACGATAGGAGACTCGGTTTTTAACAGCGGAACCGCCTGACGCTGCATGTTCGCACCCATCAAAGCGCGGTTGGCGTCGTCGTTTTCCAGGAAGGGGATCATCGCGGTTGCGACCGAAACCACCATTTTAGGCGAAACGTCCATGTAGTCAACCTTGGAGCGGTCAACTTCCATGATTTCGTCGCGATAACGGACGTTAACCCGCTGACGAGCCAGTTTGCCGTCTTCGGTCAGGGGTTCGTTAGCCTGCACGACGATGACTTCGTCTTCCACATCGGCAGTCATATATTCCACCTGATCGGTAACGACGCCAGTTTCCTTGTCCACCTTGCGGTAGGGCGCCTCGATAAAGCCGTATTCATTGATTCTCGCGAAAGTTGCAAGATAGGAAATCAAACCGATGTTGGGACCTTCAGGGGTCTCGATGGGACACATCCTGCCGTAATGGGAGTAGTGAACGTCACGGACTTCGAAGCTTGCACGGTCACGGGATAGACCGCCGGGGCCCAGTGCAGATAAACGTCTCTTGTGGGTCAGCTCGGCCAAGGGGTTATTCTGATCCATGAACTGGGAAAGGGGTGAAGACCCGAAGAACTCTTTGATGGCCGCCACAACAGGGCGGATGTTGATGAGAGCCTGCGGGGTAACCACTTCCATATCCTGTGCCTGCAACGTCATACGCTCACGGATGACACGCTCCATACGGGAAAATCCGATGCGGAACTGGTTTTGCAGCAACTCGCCCACCGGACGGATACGGCGGTTGCCCAAATGGTCGATATCATCCACGGTGCCCAAACCGTAAGCCAGACAGTTCATGTAGTTGATGGTAGCGATGATGTCGTCTTTGATAATGTGTTTGGGAACCAGACGGTTTATGTTTTTCTTGACCAGTTCAACCCGCTCGGCATTGTCCTCGGTCTCCTCGAGGATTTCCTTGAGAATTTTGAAGCGGACTTTTTCGTTGATACCTACTTCTTCTTTGTTGAGGTCGATAAAATCGGTGATTTCCACCATGCCGTTGGAGATAACCTTGATATCCTTCTCCTCAGTGCGGATGTAAACGGTGTCAACGCCGGCTTTCTCAATCTCCCAAGCCTTGTCACGAGTAAGCAGCTCGTTTTCCTCGGCGATAATCTCACCAGTCAGTTCATTGATAACCGGCTGTGCCAGAGTATGGCCCATAATGCGGACAGCGAGCCCCAGCTTTTTGTTGTATTTGTAGCGGCCGACACGGGAAAGATCGTAGCGGTGCTCGTCAAACAGCAGAGGAACCAGATGCTTGATAGCGGATTCCTGTGTAGGCGGCTCACCAGGACGGAGCTTGCGGTAGACTTCCAGCAGCGCTTCGTCTCCGGATTTCGTGGTATCTTTGCCCTGCAAAGTGGTTACAATAGTATCGTGGTCACCGAAGATCTCCAAAACATCGGCGTCGGTGCCCTCGTTATCAGTGAGAGCCACCTTAAAGTCGTCCTGGATCTGCTCGATGGTCACATCGTCACGGATGCGCAGCAAAGCGCGGATAAAGACAGTGATCGGAATTTTGCGGTTTTTATCGATACGGACATAAAAAATGTCGCTGGAGTCGGTTTCATATTCAAGCCATGCGCCGCGGTTGGGAATAACGGTGGACTTAAACAGTTTTTTACCTGTTTTATCAAAAGCGTCGGAATAGTAAACGCCGGGAGAACGAACCAGCTGAGAAACGATGACACGCTCGGCGCCATTGATAATAAAGGTACCGCTTTCGGTCATCAGCGGGAAATCACCCATAAAGATTTCCTGCTCCTTGACTTCACCGGTTTCCTTATTGAGAAGGCGCACCCGAACCCGCAAAGGAGCCGCATAGGTTACATCCCGTTCTTTGCACTCGGTGACGGAATACTTGGGTTCCTTGTCCAGGCGGTAGTCGACGAAGTCGAGCACCAGGTTACCGGTATAGTCGGTGATGGCCGACATATCGGCAAACACTTCTTTGAGCCCCTGTTCCAAGAACCACTTGTACGAATTGATCTGAACCTCGATCAAGTTCGGCATCTCGAGCACTTCGTTGATTCGGGCAAAACTCATGCGGGTGTTCTTTCCGAGCTGCACAGGCTTGACATTCACCATAGGCTTAATCACTCCATTCATCTATTTAGGCGGTTTCAAAATCGGAACCTCCATTTTCGCACAAAAAATAAAATTTCCGAATTTAAAAGACGCCCCGTCCATTCCTTTGTGCAATAAATACAAGTTTCTTTTCAAAGTCAATTGATTTTTTGCACAAATCAACACTATAAAACTGTACCTTTTGAACATTTTCAGCCTTCTAAAGGCGCAAATATCCATTTTGATACAGTTTATCATTATAGTATAGTCAAGGGATTTTGTCAACTAAAACTTTGAATTCTAACAGAAAATTGGCTTTTTAACCATATTTTGGACCTTTTTTGTTTACTCCATACACCAAATGGAAAATTTGTCCAGAAATGGGCAAAACCGTTGTCCTCAAACACTTTGAGGACAACGGTTTTCTTTTATTATACCATATCCGCAAGCCCTATTGGGCTTGCATGCCGCTTTCAGCGGCATAAAACGGCTTCAGCCGCTTTGGCAACGGTATTTCCGCGTCTTGCGGGGTGCGGATGGATTCACCGTCCGCTTTGTTTGCTATTTTACTCTGCT
>CABUOE010000075.1 GCA_902493155.1 uncultured Eubacteriales bacterium | reverse complement strand
AATACCTGGTACTACTTTAGAGGCAACGGCGCTATGTTTACCGGCTGGCTCCAGCAGGGAAGCACCTGGTATTACCTGAAGTCCTCCGGCGCTATGGCGACTGGCTGGAACTGGGTAGGAAACAAGTGCTACTACTTCTACGAAAATGGCAAAATGGCCGCTAACACCACCGTAGGCGGCTACAAAGTAGACGCTAACGGCGCTTGGGTAAAATAAGCCTGTTGCTATTTCCATAAGCGGCTGCTTATTCGGATCGCTGTGCGATTCCTTTAAAAAGATCTCCTTCTTATCTCCATACTATACCAATTGCATCGGTCTTGCTTTCATTACCTTTGCAGGCAATCCCCCCGATCAAAAGGATCGGGGGGATTGTATTTTATACTTTTTGGCAGATTTTCTCCTGAATCCGCCAAAAAACAAGCTTCCATCTTCTTCAGTAAGATGGAAGCTTGTTTTTTGAGAGTAAAAGGAGCCTCAAAGCGAATTGCATCGAGGCTCCTTTTTAGATAAGTCAATTAGTCTTCGTTTACGTAGTTATCAAAGTATCCCTGAATGAGAATGATGGGGGTACCTTTGTCGCCGCTTCCGGAGGTCAGGTCGCAGAGGGAGCCGATGAGGTCGGTCAGGCGGCGGGGAGTGGTGCCTTGGGTCTCCATCGAGCCGACTAGGCTTTCGTTGGCCGCGTTTTTGTCGGCGATCCGCTTGGAGATGGCTTTTTTCAGCTCTTCGCCCTTGAGGTCGGCGAAATCGTTGTCGGCTAAGTATTTCAGTTTCAGCTCGTTGGGCTGTCCGATGAGGCCCTCGGTGTGGCCGGGGGAGACAACCGGGTCAGCCAGCTCCCAGATCTTTCCAACAGGGTCTTTGAACGCGCCATCGCCGTAAACCAGCACTTCGATGTGTTTGCCGGTGCGGTCGAGGAGCTTTTGCTGTACATTTTTGGCAAAGGTCTCACAGTCGCGGGGGAAGAGCTTGACGGTGGACTCGGTGGCTTTGTTGGAGCCCAGCAGGCCGTAATCGGCGTTGTAGCCGCTGCCGTTTACAGGGGCAGTCATGATGTCGTCTAAGCCCAGCGCCACTTCGGCCCCGGCGGCCTTTAGAAGCCGTTTGGTCCGGGCGCGGGTATGGATGTCGCAGCAGAGGACGTGTTTTGTGTAGTTTAAAATGGTGCGGCAGTCGTTGGCGAAGATGACTTCCACCTCGGCGCCTTCCTCACGGATGAGGTTTGCGTAATACTCGATGTAGTCCACGCCGGTGAAGGTGTGTTTGTGATAGCCGAAAAGCTCCCGGTATTTTTTCTCGTCCAGTACGTCGGTCCAGGGGTTGACGCCCTTTGCGTCCAAAGTGTCCAGGTCGATGAGGTGGTTGCCCACTTCGTCGGAAGGGTAGCTGAGCATCAAAACGACCTTTTTCACCCCTCTTGCGATGCCTCTGAGGCAGATGGCGAAACGGTTCCGGCTGAGGATGGGGAAGATGACGCCGATGGTGTCGCTTTTCATCTTGGCTTTGACGTCGGAGGCGATATCGTCGGTGGAAGCGTAGTTGCCCTGTGCGCGGGCGACCACTGCTTCGGTCACGCCGACTACGTCCCGGTCTCGGAGGGAGAACCCATCGGACTCGGCCGCCTCGATGACGCTCTGTACTACGATTTCTTCCATATTGTCGCCTTCGCGGATGATGGGGGCGCGGACGCCTCTGGAAACAGTACCAATCAGTCTGGACATAGCAAAAACTCCTTTAATCTCAGTTTTTCAATCAGGGACGCCATCCCGTCACTCAAGCGTCGCCTAAGGGGCGGGGGACATTCCGTTGTGGTTATATTTTTCTTTTCTCTGGGGTTGCATTACAACCGAAGATATTATACAATAAGATTAGATATAAGTAAAGTAATTATTTATTATTGCTTTAATAAGGGGTGCTTATGGATACGAATTTGGAACTGTACCGGGTTTTCCGGGAGGTGGCAAGACAATCCTCTTTCTCGGCTGCGGCCCGGGAACTTTATGTCTCCCAGTCGGCGGTGAGCCAGGCCATCGGCAATTTGGAGAAGAGTCTCAACACCACGCTGTTTGTCCGCGGGTCCAAGGGAGTCAAGCTGACCGGGGACGGAAAACTCCTGTACGACTACACCGAGTCGGCTCTCTCTATGCTGGAAAAAGGGGAGGAAATGCTGGAGGAACGGGCGAAACTGTTGGCGGGTGAGGTGAAAATCGCCGCCGCGGACACCATTTCCAAGCATTTTCTGCTGCCCTATCTTCAGAAGTTCAACAGCGGGCACCCGAGCATCCGCATTCAGGTGGTGAATCGAACTTCCATGCAGAGCGTCGCCCTGCTCAAGTCGGGGGCGGTGGATTTTGCCTTTGTGAATCTTCCTATTAAAGAAGAGGGAATCGCCACGGTAAAGTGCATGGACGTCCACGACATTTTTGTGGGCGGACGGAAATACAAGCATCTTTCTCCCTATCCCATGGCGCCGGTGGAGCTCATCAAATACCCGCTCATCATGCTGGAGGGGATTTCCAACTCCCGGAAGTACGTGGATCGGTATTTTATGGAGTACGGGATTTTGCTGGAGCCGGAAATCGAGCTGGGGAGCCACGATTTGCTTTTGGAATTTGCCAAAATCGGGCTGGGCATTTCCTGCGTGGTCAAGGAGTTTTCAAAAGAGTATCTTGAGCGGGAAGAGGTTTTCCAAATCCCGCTGGAAACCCCTATCCAGCGGCGGAGTATGGGGATGTGTTTTCTCAAAAACGTGCCCATGTCGGCTGCTGCTGAGGCGTTTTATAAGACGGTAGCTTCTGGGGAAAGATAGGCATAAATATGAAATGGGAGGAAACAGCCTTCTTTGCGCCGGCATGATGCTGTTTTTAAAATATTCGGTACATCGTTGCAGTTTGTTCACAGGTTGCTGGTAGGATAATAGAAGCATTGGGAGGAATTTTTTGGTGTTTAGTGTATTGATAGTAGCGGCGGGGAATTCCACCCGGATGGGCGGGGAAAACAAACAGCTCCTCACGGTAGGGGAATTGCCCGTCATCGTCCGCAGTGCGGAAGCATTTCGGGGGATCCCCGACATAAAAGAGATTTTGGTTGCGGTGAAACCCGAGGAAAAACCGGTTTTTGACGAAGTGCTGTCCCGTTTTCTTCAATCGGGGGAGATACCGGTGACGGTGATTCCCTCCGGCGGGGAAACCCGCCAGAAAACGGTGGAGCAGAGCCTTAGTTATCTGTCCGGTGAGGTGAAATACCTCGCCATTCACGACGGGGCGCGGCCCCTCGTGCGGAAAGAGGACGTGGAAAAAACCTTTGCGGCTTGCCGGACGGTGGGCGGGGCTGTTTTAGGAGTCATGGCCAAGGATACGGTGAAAATCATCCGGAAGGACGGCCTCATCGAGTTTACGCCCGACCGCAGCACCCTGTTTACGGCCCAGACCCCTCAGGCTTTCAAGCTGTCGGAATACCGGGCAGCCCTGGAGACGGCCAAACAGGAGCATTTCGATTTCACCGACGACGCGCAGCTTTTTGAAAGGACGCGGCGGAAGGTGGCCGCTGTCATCGGCCATTACGACAACATTAAAATCACCACCCCTGAAGATATCAAAATTGCCGAATCGCTGCTTCAGCAGATGGAAAATCGGTCATAACGCCTGGACGGCTCCCGCTCCTTTTGTGAGCTTGTTGAAATTTGCCGGAGGGCGTTTGGAATGGGGAATAACTGGTACCACCCATTAATAGAAATGAAGTGCAGAAATAAAACGAGGATTTTTAAAAGACAGAAAAGGAAACGATCCATATGATGCGAATTGGACAGGGTTACGACGTTCACCGGCTGACAGAGGGCCGGAAACTCATTTTGGGCGGAGTGGAGATTCCCTATGAAAAAGGGCTTCTCGGCCATTCCGACGCCGATGTGCTCACCCATGCGGTGATGGACGCTCTTTTAGGGGCGCTGGCCTTAGGGGACATCGGCGGGCATTTCCCCGATACCGATCCCCGGTACAAAGGCGCGGACAGCATTGCCCTTTTAAAGCAGGTGGGGAAGCTCATCGACAAAGAAGGGTATCAAGTGGGGAACATCGACTGCACGGTTGCGGCCCAGGCCCCTAAGCTCAAGCCTTACATTGTAAAAATGAGGGAGCATTTGTCAGCGGCTTTGCAAATCAGTAGTTCGCAGGTCAGCGTCAAGGCCACCACCGAGGAGGGTTTGGGCATCACCGGCAACGGTGACGGAATGACTGCAACGGCGATTTGTCTGCTGATTTCCAAAGATTAGGGGTAAACGCTTCTTTTTGTCAAAACGGAGATTCCTGCATACTATGGAATTGGGGTCTTTCCCAATTTATAGATGAAGAGGTGTCGTTTATGGCACAAAGCTTGATTGTTTTGAGCTCCATCACCTACGCTTATAAGGCCCAGAAAATACTGGACCAGATGTGGATCAAAAGCGCGGTTATCCGGACTCCCCGCCCTTATTCCAACAAGGGCTGCGGGTACAGCCTGCTGATTCGCGGAAGTCTCTCGGAGGCCGTGGCAGCGCTCAAAAGTGAAGGGATTCGTATCCTGGATGTAGTCCCAGACTATCGGCCTTAAGTGATACGGCTTAAGGCTTTTTGTGCGCTTATGGCGCCCGGTGCGAAGACCGCGCGGGAAAACCCGGTGATCGGCGGCTTTTCCCGTGTGGTTTTATGACGGCATCCTCCTCTTTCAAGCAACACAAACTTACGACTGACTATTTTCACAAGTCGGAGGAATCAGATGGTTTATTTTGATAACGCGGCAACGACATATCCCAAACCGCAGTCCATCCAATTTGCGGTTTCCGACGCGGTGAAAAGCTACGGGGGAAATCCCGGCCGGAGCGGACACCGTGTTTCTATGAAAGTATCCGAAAAGGTTTTCGAGGTGCGGCAGAAGGCGGCGGCCTTCTTTGACGCCGAACCGGAAACGTTATTTTTACCATGAACTGCACCCACGCCCTCAACATGGCCATCAAAGGCGTCATGGAGGACGGCGGGCACATTATCACTTCCTGTCTGGAGCACAACTCGGTGCTTCGTCCCATCTACGCCATGGCCCAGACCGGTAAAGTCACCTATTCGGTGGCGGACGTATACGAAAACGACGACGACAGGACCTTGCGGTCTTTTGCAAACCTCATCCGGCCGGACACCAAGGCTATCGCCTGTACCTATGCGTCCAACGTATCCGGAACGGTGCTTCCCATCCGCAAGCTCTCCGCTCTCTGCAAGCAGTACGGGCTTGTCTTTATCGTCGACGCGGCCCAGGCGGCGGGGATGCTGCCCATATCGGTCAAGGAAATGGGGATCGACATCCTCTGCACCGCCGGCCACAAGGGGCTGTACGGCGCCACCGGAACCGGGCTGATGATCTTAAACGAAGGGGCAAAGCTCGGCACCATTATGGAAGGCGGCACTGGCAGCAATTCGCTGGAACTGGAGCAGCCAGACTTTATGCCCGACCGGTTCGAAAGCGGCACTTTGAACACGGTGGGAATCCTATCTTTAGGGGGGGGGCTTGACTTTGTCTCCCACAGGGGCATCGACGAGATTTACCGCTACGAAATGGCACTCTGCGCCAGGGTGTACAACGAAATGAAGCAGATGCCGAATGTGGATTTGATTGCCGAGAGCTTCCGGCTGGGGAGAAAAGCGCCTATCGTCAGCTTTAACATCAAAGGAGTGGACTCGACGGCGGTCACCGAGTACCTGAGTGAGAAGGGCTATATGCTGAGAGGCGGGTTCCACTGCGCGGCGCTGGCCCACCGGTATTTCGGTACGGCAGAGCAGGGGGCGGTCCGTTTTTCGCCCGGCCACTTCAACAAGCCTCAGCAAATCAACGCATTCTTAAATGAAATCAAAAAAATTGAAAAAAATGGGCTGTCGTAGTTGATTTTATGTGAAAATATGATAAAATATAATTAGAATCCGTACGTGCGCCTATGCCACATGCCGCCTGATGGGCGGAAGGGTTCCGGCTCTTCGGAGGACGCGATTCTGTTTTTTTAAATTTTCCTTATTTTCTAAAAAAGTGAAGAATAAAGGCTTTTGAACAGCCTTTTATCATAAAGCGGAGGCTTCCCGCTTCCGCTTTGGGACGTGAAACAGAAAGGGCAAACAGTATGCAGGTTTTTGTTCAGCTCTGGCAGGCGATCGTCCAGGGGCTGGATCAGTTTTGGAATGAAATCGTGCTTGCGGCCAACGATTTCTCCCTGGTTCGGGATACGCTGGATATCGCCCTGATTTCTTACATTATCTACAAGGGCATCCGTATCGTCAGAGAAACCCGCGCCGGTCAGCTGGTCAAGGGTATTCTATTGATGGGCGGGCTTTATCTTGTTGTCAAGATGCTCAACATGACGGCCATGCTCTGGCTGTTAAACCGGGTCTTTGAAATGGGAATTATCGCCGTCATCGTCGTGTTCCAGCCGGAGCTTCGCAGCGCCCTGGAGCGGGTGGGGCGGACGAGGATGGCCGGCATCGCCCCCTGGGCGCACTCGACGGAGGAAAGTATCCGCCGCAGCGCTGTGTGGGGCAAGCCCATCGACGTGATCTGCGAGTCGGTACAGCGGCTGTCCATTTCGGCCACCGGCGCCCTCATCGTCATCGAGCGGAAGGTCAAGCTGGGCGATCAGATCCGGACAGGCGTCATTGTGGACGCGGTTCCCAGCGTAGAGCTTATGGGGAATATCTTCTTTAAAAACTCGCCTTTGCACGACGGGGCCATGATTATGCGGGAGGGAAAAGTCTACGCGGCGGCGTGCTTTCTCCCGAAGCCCAAAAAGGAAGAGGATATCGACAAAAATCTGGGCTCCCGGCACCGGGCGGCTATCGGTGTCAGCGAGGTCTCGGATTCTGTGACCATCGTCGTCAGCGAAGAGACCGGCGGCATTTCCTTTGCGGTTAACGGCCGGCTCATCCGCAACCTTTCCATCGATAAGCTCCGTGCTACGCTGGACTACTATTTGATACCGGAAGTGAAAGAAGAACAAAAAGAGAGAAAAAAGGGCTTTTGGAAGGTGAAAAAACATGAAAAAGAAAGAAAAGACCAGGGCTCCGAAACGGAAGAACAAAATTGATTTTGGCGACCTGTTCAACAACAACACCTTCGTCCTGATTCTCTCCATTGTTTTGGGCATCCTCGTCTGGTTCACCATCTATGTGGACCAGCGGCCGAACTCCAATACCTTCATCACCGACGTGCCCATTACCATCAACTACGAAAATTCCATGGCGAAGGACCTGGGCCTCGAAATCATCGGGGAACCCCAGTATACCACCGATATACAGGTCAACGGCAAAAAATATAAGATCACGAGACTGAAAGCCGAGGACTTTACAGCTCAGGTATCCCTGGCTAATGTGACGGAACCGGGTGAGTACACCCTGCCGGTGCAGGTCATCCGCAAGCAGAGCGACCCGGAATACAGCGTCATTTCCTGGACGACCACCGAGGTGAAGCTCAAGTTCGACAAGGTGGTCACCAAGCAGTTCCCCATCGAGATTATCGCCCCCGGCCTCAGCGCGGCGGAAGGCTATTTGATGGAAACACCCTATGCCGACATCGATTTTCTCACTGTCAAAGGGCCGGAAGCCGACGTCAATAAAATCGACCGCTGCGTCATCAACATCGACACTGAGGACGAGCTGACCGAGAGCTTCAACACCTCCGGGCAGGTGGTGCTGTTAGACAAAAACGGGGACGCAATCAAGAGCGACCAGCTGGACATGGACAACCGGGACTTGATTTCGGTGACCATTCCCATCTATAAAGCGAAAACCCTGCCACTGCGGGTTGAATTTGTCAACATCCCCCGTGGGTTCCCCATCGACGAGCTGAGCTACACTCTGTCTCGGAACTCGCTGCTCATCGCCTCTCCCAGCGAGACTATCGATACGCTGGATGACATTACCATCGGCCCCATCGACTTCAGGACCATCGACGTGGGTTCGGAAATCACCCTGGACATCAATTTGAAGGCGGGGCTCAAAAACGTTGAAAACGTCGAGAGCGTCACGGTGAAGTTCCCCACCTACGGCCTTTCCTCCAAGCAGCTCGAGGTGTCCAATTTCGTGTTGGAAAACGTTCCGTCGGGGTATGAGGCCAGAGTGCTGGCCGAGCGGCTGAGGAATATCAAGGTAGTGGGAGCCACCGGCATCGTCAACGACCTGAACTCCGACGACTTGGTGGGCATTGTGGATCTGTCCCAGGATGCGGTTAAAACGGGGCGCTACAACGTCACGGTGAAAATCTACTGCCAGGGCGGCGTGTTGGCCTGGGCGGTGGGCGAGTATACCGTGGACGTCAGCGTCCAGCAGAAAAGTTCATAAGTATTGACATTCAGCCCTTAATTTCGGTTAAGGGCTGGTTTTTTGGAAGTAGGGGCGGGGCTTTGCTCCGTCCGTCGATAACCAAACCGGCATTTTAGAAAGGCAGGTTTTTATGATTCTCGTTCGCAACATCAAAACGGCGCTGGGGCAGCCGGAATCGGAAGCAGTGGCGGCTGCCTGCCGAAAGCTTAAGGTGGGCCCGGCCCAGGTGGAGGACGCCTATGTGACCAAGACCTCTGTGGACGCCCGGAAGCGGGAACATATCCTCAAAGTGAGCACCGTGGCTGTTCGTCTGCGCCAAAACGAAGAGCAGGCGGCAAAAAAGGCGGGCGGGGACGCCCAGTATAAAAAAACCGAGCCTTTTGCGGTAAAAAAGGGGACGGAGTCCCTCAAAACCCCGGTTGTCATCGCCGGATTTGGCCCTGCCGGTATGTTTGCGGCAGAGCTGCTGGCAAGGGAGGGATACCGTCCCATCGTGGTGGAGCGGGGCTGCGACGTGGACCGGCGGGTCAGAGAAGTGGAGGGCTTTTGGACGACGGGAAGCCTAAATCCCGCCTGCAACGTCCAGTTCGGCGAAGGGGGAGCGGGTACCTTTTCCGACGGCAAGCTGACCACCCGCATCAACGATCCCTTATGCGACTATGTGTTGGAGCGGCTGGCCCGGCACGGCGCGCCAAAGGAGACTCTTAAAAAGGCGAAGCCTCACATCGGCACCGATAAGCTAAGGGAAGTGGTCAAATCCATCCGGGAGGAAATCATCGCAAAGGGCGGGCAGGTTTTGTTCCAGTCCCAGCTCACCGGGCTTTCCATCCAAAACGGCAGGCTCCGGGGGGTGTTTGTCAACGGGGAGCCCATCGAAACCGAACACCTGATTCTGGCCATCGGCCACAGCGCCCGGGACACCTTCCGGATGCTCCAAAAAAGCGGGGTCAAGCTGGAACAAAAGGCCTTTTCGGTGGGGGCGCGGATCGAGCATTTGCAGTCGGACATCGACAAGGGGCTTTACGGGGAGCTTGCGGGACACCCCGACCTGCCACCCGGGGAGTACCAGCTCTCCCACCGGCAGGGTGGCCGGGCGGTGTACACCTTCTGCATGTGTCCCGGAGGACTGGTGGTGCCTTCCGCCTCAGAGGAAGGGCAGGTGGTCACAAACGGCATGAGCGAATACGCAAGGGACGGCAAAAACGCCAATGCGGCGTTGGTGGTGTCGGTGGACAGCAGCGACTTCGGCAGCGGCGCGTTCGCGGGCATGGAATTTCAGCGGGAGCTGGAAGAGCGGGCCTTCTCTTTGGCAGGGGGCGGCTACCGGGCCTGCGGCGCGACGGTGGGGGATTTTCTCCGGGAGGAAGAGGGCCTGCATCTGGGAAGGGTTTTGCCCACCTACAGCTTAGGGCTTACGGCGGTGGATTTCGACCGTCTGTTCCCCAAGGAGATCACCGAAATGATGCGGCTGGGCCTGTCGGTGTTTGACCGGAAAATCCGGGGCTTTGGGGCGGCGGACGCGGTGCTTTCAGGCCCCGAGACCC
>CABUOE010000074.1 GCA_902493155.1 uncultured Eubacteriales bacterium | reverse complement strand
TCGCTCAAGAAGAACCAATGAAAATAAATTTTTATATTTACATTCCTCACGGAATTTGCAGACGTAGAATCATGCCAAAACATTGCACTAGGAAAGGACGATGGCTTTGGGATTTTTTAAAAGAATCCAGTATAATTCCCCAGTTGTTTTGACGTTTGTGCTGCTATCGTTTGTTGCCCTTTTGCTCGATTGGATCACCGGGGGAGCCGCGAACCGGCTGCTATTCAGCGTTTATCCGTGTTCGTGGGCCGATCCTCTGGGATATATAAGGTTGTTTGGCTATGTACTGGGGCATGTAAGCTTTGACCACTATGCGGGTAACATGATTCTTTTTCTCTTGTTGGGACCCATTTTGGAAGAAAAATGTGGGAGTAAAAATTTACTTCTCATGATTGCCGCGGTGGCTTTGATTACCGGACTTGCAGATGTACTGTTCATGCATGTGATTTTGCTGGGTGCCAGCGGAGTCGTTTTCATGGCGATTATCCTCGCATCGGTAGTCAGCGCGGACAAAGGACGGATCCCTTTGACTTTTTTGATCGTGGTCTGCGTCTATATCGGAAAAGAAATCGCGGATGGAATCCTAGTACAGGATGGTGTTTCCCATATGGCACATATTATTGGAGGACTGTGCGGCGGAGGATTTGGATGGTTCTTTAACAGCCGCTGCAAACAGCTCAACATATAAGCGAAAAAATTCACTTCTGAAGAGACGATAAGGTTCCCTAGATCGTCATATAATACAGGGCTTTTGTCCGGATGGGGCCCACGCTGGAACAGGATTTCCATAAGGCATTAAGTCCTCCCCAAAATAGCAAGAGGAAAAGCCGGCATCTTTAAGATACCGGCTTTTTATTAATCTTGAAAAATGTTTTTGTCCAGTAAACCCAGGCCCAATCCAGCGAGAATTTCCGAAACAGTCCAACCGCTTTCAATGGCCCAAGGGCCCCAACCCACATCGTTGGGAAGGCCGTAAACTTCCATTTTGTCTACGTCGAACCCACGTGCCCAGCCTCCGTCAATCGAAGAATTGTCACTGTGGATCTGCGACCGGATCATAAAGGAAGAGATTTCTTTCCAGAGTCCATAGAAATAAGGATCCCCCGTGATGAGATAAGCGTGGGAAAAGCCCAGCGGCAGCCAGTTGAGGGAATAAAGCAAATCGGTGATTGGATCGCCGTTTTTAGTGAGAAGAGAGCACTCGGCGTTTTCCTTTTGGCTACAGGCGGCGGAATAATCAGAATCCCACTCCAAATAGGCACCGCTAGGATGCTTCATTTTTTGCAGGTCGTTTGTCACCCGATAGAGATAATCCTTGTGTTTGGGATTCCCGGTGACCCAATAGAGCCATGCCAAGGGCAATATCAGGCGGCAGAGCTCCTGAGTTTCACTTTGTTCCCGAACGGTTTTGGGGTAAACTGCCATAATGCTTTCGAGGCCTTTGATACCCACTTCGACAAAGTCATCCCGTTTGGCGAGCTTGCCGCAAAGCAACAAGGTGGCAGAATAGAATGCGTTGTAGTGTGCGCAGGGGAAGTTGGCGGGAGTGGTATGAAGCCGCTGGATTTCCGCTTCATCCAAAACAAAATTATCGGTTCGGGAGGGACGGAGTCCGTCGGGACCGGTGGTCTTTACTAAGAAATCCAGCGCCTTGCAGCAGGCATTCAGATAGCGGTAATTGCCGGTATACATCATCTTGAGCAGGCTGGGGATCATAACCCGAGCGTTGTCGTCCTGATAGCAAACATTCCATGCTATGTTGGTCCAGCGAATCATGCCGTCATACAATCCGCCCTTAATCTGCATTTTTTCGTAGCAGAAAGCCTCCAGTTCATCCGAAGTCTTTAGGCTGGCCATATTGCCGTTTAGCAGATAATCGGCAAAAAAGGCCAATGACGCTTCTGCAGTACAGTCGGTGCGAATGGCAGAGGCACGGGCTTGGGCGCCGTCCGGCTGGATTTCGGTCATAAACCCTTCGTAAATGCCTCCCCGTCCATTTTGAATCAGCATTTTGGATTCATGGAACCAGCGGATACCCGATGCGAAGCATTCTTTGAGCAACGAATCAAACTGGGAGTCGGTTACTTCCTTGATCAGAGTATAGGCTTCGCCGATGGGCAGGTTCTCCATAGATTCTCCAGTAAGCCATTCTATGATGGAGCAGATCAGAACCTTCCATCTGCCAATAGGAGCGAACCGGGCTTTGATAAAGTTGCACAACCGGAAAGAGCAAACCATGAGATTGGGGCGTTCTTTCCACAAAGCCCAGTTGGAAAGCTCTTTAACGTCCTCTTCGAGGACATCCGTCTTGTCATGCGCGCCTATAAACTCTTTGTAATAGAGGATTGGTTCTTCCAATTTCTTGCTGAAGTGAGGCAGGACAAAGCTGTTACACTGGTCTTCTAGTATATCCCCCTTGGAAAGACCGGCGATTTCCTGATTCACAATCAGGCGTTTAAAGCGGGTGGAAGCCGGTTCGGGGGTGTAGATATCATCAATGCTGTTCAGATATTCGCTGAAAACTTTTTTGCCGTTTTGGATTTGTTCTTCGATCTTGATGCGGGCTTCTGCTTCCAGCGCCAAGGGAGACTTTTCCGTACCGCCCAGCAAGACTAGAGCCGCATAAATAGAAAGGTCGTAAGCACTTATTTGCTGTGGCAGTATGTATTCTACCGTAAAATTGGGTAAGGTCTCCAACAGGAGACTGAAATCGCTTTTTTGCGTAGTGACAACTGCGATGGTTTGTTTCATTGTGTTTTCTGTCCTTCTTTCCAGATTAAAATGTCTAAAATAACATAACAAAATTAGTATAACGGATTGGAGCCGAAAATTCAATATATTTTCTAAATACATTCACAAAAAATTTAAATATCTATAGGCAAAAATCAATTTTAAACTATAAAGTATAAAAGAAACATATGAAGAATTTTAGATTATGAGATAATATAATAAAAAATAGCCATTCTACTCAACTACAGCGAGTACGTCATCTGCTATTTTTTGTTACGATTAAGGTAGAAAATCTCCGATTTTCCTCCTGTAATAAAAAATAACAACAGATAAAATAACGATGGGCATGGTATGAAATCCAAATATGAATATTAAAGAAATTCTCAGCTTATTTTGAAAAAGTCGGCTAAATTTCTGAATACCTGTATAAACCTCTGATGAAAACACCAAAATTTCATCAAGATAGAAATAAAAGAAAGGAAGAATACGATGAAACGTTCCAAAAAATCCCTTTACAGCGAGATGGTGCTCCTCTATCAAATTAACGAAAGCGGTGAGCAGGGACAGAAAATCAGTGCCCTCTGTCAGGAGATGAATATCCCCGTTAAGTATTTGACAGAGGAAGATTTGGACAGCAATGTGGGAAAATTGGCTGAAATGAGCACTTTACAAGAGACTCAAACAACGGAAAACCAGGAAACTCCTTCCCTACCGGCAATGATTTTGCGGGGCTTTACTAGCAAACGCATTGATGAACTCTTTTCCAAGATGAAAGAAAGTGGCGCAGGATATATTCCTTTAAAGGCAGTGATTACCGAAGTAAACCGGTACTGGACACTAAAATTGTTGCTGCAAAACCTCGCACAAGAACGGAAACAGCTGGAGACTATGCGGTAGCGAAACCGACTTGGATGTAAGGCGCTGTTTTCTAAATAATGGTGGACTTTTTTTCCCGTTTGCAGTAAAATCAGTAATAACCCCCAAATAAGGCCCGTTGGAAGATGAGAGCAAGGCTGCGGCCGAGGAAGTCGGAGACAGCGAAGATGTAAAGACAAGGTAGATGATTTGCAGATGTGCTGTCTGGGCCGGCCTTATCTGTTTTAAACTGCTGACCGTGCAGAAATAATCACCTCAAAGGAGCCTGTCCATGAGCTTATTTCCCCAAAACTTACTTTCTGCTGAAAACTCAACATTTGCTGTTCGAAAGGCCAGCGGGCGGTGTTCAGCGCTATTGATTATTGCTTTGTTTACTGCTACGGCATTATCGTATGGAATTTGGGGGCTCGATCTCCTTCTGTTTTATCTGACGGGGAGAGGTATTAACGTACAGCTTTATCAGATTCTTGCCAGCATACTGCCAACTGTTCTTGGAGCGGTTGCTTCGGTTTTTGCAGCGCGGAAATTTACGGGTTATAGGGTAAAGACAATATTAGTCCGGCCGCAGATCCATTTCAAAGCAGTGCTGTTGGGCTTTGGACTGTGCATGGGGCTAAATCTTGTCACTTCACTTTTATCGAACTTATTGACCCAATGGCTGAATCATGGCGGGATCACAGTAAATCCGCCTGATTTTTCATATTCTCCGGAATCCCCATTTTTCTCAGCTGTGCTCCTCCTCTACGCCTGTGTGATTGCACCTACTTTGGAAGAACTGATTTTCCGAGGATATATTTTGCGGTTTCTCCAGCGATTCGGAAACGGATTTGCCATCCTGTTCTCATCGCTTTTATTTGCATTTTACCACTTCGATTTGACCCAGTTGCTCCCTGCGCTTGTCATGGGCTGTCTTTTCGGATATCTAGCGGTTCGCTGTGAATCTATTTTCCCCGTGATCGTGATACATGTGCTTAATAATGTTGTTGCCGTTTCGCTGAGCACTTTCTCCCCCGTCCTCTCATCGACGGCGATATTGGCGATCAATGCTGTTTTGTACGCCCTGGCGATTGTATCTCTGGTTGTTGCGCTTTCCATGCATCACAAAAGCCTCTGGAAACTACAGAGGCCCGCTTTGGAAGGACAACTAACGACGGGAAAGACATTTGGAGCGGCTTTTACCTCCCCTATCTGGATTTTGTGCGTTTTGGTCTATCTGTACCAGGTTATCACAAAAATAATAGCATTTTAGCTTTGTTTTCTCAAAATTCCGTAACAAAAAAGGCTGAAGGATTTTCCTTCAGCCTTTTTCATATAGCGATGAATTAAATAATGCGGACTTTAATGACATCGGGATCTGCCGTCAGCTTCTCAGCAAAGCCGGCGTCCACTTTCTGAGCCAAATCCACGATGGTGTAAGCATAGTCTTTCTTAGAACCGTTGATCATGTTCTCAATGTTAATGCCTGCATCAGAGAATACGGTGGAAATTTTGGACAAAGTACCGCTAACGTTTTTATGCAGGACACAGAAACGCATTTCGCCGCTCTTTGGCAATGAAACGTTGGGGTAGTTGACCGAGTTGACAATGTTGCCGCTTTCCAGATAGGTAATCAGCTCCTCAGCCGCCATCTTGGCGCAGTTGTCCTCCGACTCAGGAGTGGAAGCACCAAGGTGAGGCAGTGCAACAACGCCGCTGTGGCCTAACTCTGCGTCAGTGGGGAAATCGGTGACGTAAACGGTCACTTTCTTTTCGTCCAGAGCGTTCAGAATATCTTCCTCGACCACCAGTTCGCCGCGGGCAAAATTAAGAATCCGGACGCCGGTCTTCATCATGCTGATGGAAGAAGCGTTGATCATGCCTTTGGTCTCGGTGTTGCAGGGAACGTGAAGGGTGATATAATCGCAGTTTTCGTAAATATCGCGAAGAGAAGTGGCGTGGATGACGCTGGTGTGCATGCCCCAGGCAGCATCGACGCTCAGATAGGGGTCATAGCCGTAAACGGTCATCCCCAGGGAGATGGCCGCATTGGCCACCAGCACACCGATAGCGCCCAACCCGATGACGCCCAATTTTTTGCCCTTGAGTTCAGGACCGACGAAATTCCCCTTGCCTTTTTCCACCAGTTTGCCCACTTCGGCGCCCTGACCTTTGAGAGTCTGCACCCAGTCCATAGCGGGGGCAATTTTTCTCGAGGAGAGCAGCAGTCCCAGCAAAACGATTTCTTTTACCGCGTTGGCATTGGCGCCGGGGGTGTTGAAAACCACGATGCCGTCTTCCGCGCATTTGTCCAGCGGAATGTTATTGACGCCTGCGCCTGCTCTGGCGATGGCCAAAAGGGACTGAGGCATTTCCATGTCGTGCATTGAAGCGGAGCGAACCATGATGGCATCGGGATTTTCGATGTCGTCGCCCCAGGCGTAGGTGCTGCGGTCAAATTTTTCCATGCCGAGAGGGGAAATTTTATTCAAGGTTTTAATATGAAACATAAAGAAGACCTCTTTCTGTTTTATTGTGTGAAAAATTAAGCGTTTTTCGCCTCAAAATCCTTCATGAACTCGACAAGAGCTTTAACGCCTTCCTCGGGCATGGCGTTGTAGATGGAAGCTCTCATACCGCCGACGGTGCGGTGGCCCTTCAGATTGACAAAGCCAGCAGCCGCCGCTTCTTTGACGAATTTAGCGTCCAGTTCTTCGTTGCCGGTGACGAAGGGAATGTTCATGAGAGAACGATATTTTTTCTCAACGGTGCCTTTAAACATCTTGGAGCTGTCCAGGAAGTCGTACAGAAGATTTGCCTTGCGCACGTTAATCTCCTTCATTTTTTCCAGGCCGCCGATATCGTTTTTAATCCATTCCAAAACCAACTTACAGATGTAGATGGCGTAGGTGGGAGGAGTGTTGTACATCGAACCGTTTTCCGCATGGGTTTTGTAGGTCAGCATCGTGGGAGTGCCCTCTTTGGGCTCGCCGATCAAATCTTTGCGGATGATAACGACGGTGAGACCCGCAGGCCCCATGTTTTTCTGAGCGCCGGCATACAGAACGCCGAACTTCGTCACGTCGATGGGTTCAGACAGAATGCAGGAGCTCACATCTGCGACCAGCGGAACATCGCCGGTGTCGGGGAGCTCTACGTATTTGGTGCCGTAGATGGTGTTGTTCATGCAGATGTGGAAATAGTCCGCGTTTTTGTCAAAAGTAGCAGGATCCAGTTCCGGGATATATGTAAAGGTCTTATCTGCGGAAGAAGCTACTTCATGGGCGTTAGCCAGCTTTTTGCACTCAGAAAACGCTTTTTTCGCCCACTGTCCGGTGAGCACAAAGTCGGCACTGCCGGATTTGGTGGCCAAGTTCAGGGGAAGCATAGCGAACTGGGTGGACGCGCCGCCCTGGAGGAACAATACCTCGTAATCGTCGGGAATGTTCATCACTTCGCGGAGAAGGGCGTTGCATTCGTCGATGATCGCCTGGTAGGTCTTGGAACGGTGTGACATTTCCATGACCGACTGGCCGCTTCCGTTATAATCCAGCATCTCGTCCGCCGCTTTTTTCAGCACTGCCTCCGGCAGCATGGACGGCCCTGCGCTAAAGTTCATTACTCTGCTCATTTGCGATACCTCCAAATATTTTTTAAGGGTAACTATTACCTTCTATTATATTTCTTTTGCCAGTAATAGTCAATTGATTTTTTGGAAAATCGGATATAGTTTGAAAAACTTTTCACAATCCATCAAGGAAGGCTCTGTATTTTTGCCTAAAAGCGAAGCTAATCTAAAATGATTTTCTACAAAACAGATTTTCATAGCTGTCTGAAGAATAAAAAATTGATTTCCGTGAAAACTAGTCTCGAAAGAAAGCGATTTGTCTCTTTTACAACAGAACAAATACTGCCGATGCAAATCGGAGGGATTTTAATTTGGGAGGTTACAATAACTATGAGAAAGTCGGCCTTTGGCAAACAAAAGTCGCTGGGAAAAGGGTTTTATATTGCCCTTGCCATCAGCGTAGTAGCAGTGGGTACCGTGGCGTATCTGACCATTTCCAGACTGAACAGCAGCTTAAACCAGGAACCCAATCCCCAAACTCAACTCCAAAACGGCACCGATTGGTCGGTTCCCGAACTGGAAGATGTCGGGAAAAACCAATCGGGGGTCCCCTTAGAGAGTTCCGCTCCTGAGGAGAGCAGCGGAAATTCCGCAAACGAGTCTGCTGCGACTATGGAGCAGAGCAGCAGCTCGGAAGAGAGCACTTCTCCCGCCACTAACACAAACGGCGCTTATATTATGCCCTTGAGCGGTGAAATCATGAATCCCTACAGCAACGGAGAGCTGGTAAAGTCGAAAACCTTGGGCGAATGGCGCACCCATGACGGTGTCGACATCAAAGCGGCGGAAGGCACCCCGGTGAAATCCTGCTTTGACGGCACGGTAACCAACGTCACCAACGACGGCAAATGGGGCATTATGGTGGAAATCGAATATCCGGCCTGCACAACCTATTTCTGCGGTCTTGCCGACACCGTCAAGGTCAAAAAAGGCCAGGAAGTAAAATTGGGCGACGTCATTGGTGAAGTAGGAAACTCTTCTTTGGTGGAAAACGCCGATGAATTTCATCTCCACTTGGCCATGAAAAAAGACAATCAGTGGATTGACCCCATGACTATTATTACGCAAAACTAATGGAAAAGGCACGGGAAAATTCCCGTGCCTTTTTGTATTCGATCAGTAAAACAACAAGGGTTCAAGGGCGGTGTCCGTCCGGCCCCCGCCCGCAATCTATGATTGCGTTGGCGGTTTTTTATTTTGTTTCTCCTTCGGACAAAAGCTGAACGGTTTTTTCTGCTTCGGACGGAGCATTTCCTTCCGCAAATTTTTTATGAAAAAAGGCGGTGGCGATAGCCGTTGTGGGGATGGTAAAGAGGATGGCGATGCTGCCCGCCATGGCCTGCAGCACTTCCGACGCAATCATTTCCATGTTGAGGATTTCCTCCAGATTGCTCCGGTAAGTGAGAAGCAGCAGCGTCATATGCAGGCCGCTTCCGATATAGGCCAGTACGAGCGTGTTGGCCATAGTGCCCATAATATCGCGGCCGATGGCAAAACCGGATTTTAAAATGCCGCCGAAAGTGATATCCGGGACTTGGGCAATGATTTCCGCCAGCGATGAGGAAATGGACATGCCAACGTCCATGACGGCGCCTAAAGCGCCGATGATGATACCGGTGAACAAGATTGCTCTCAAGTCGATGGGCTTATCCGGGTTCATCACGTAGATCAGCAGCGAATCGTCGTCGGTCATGCCGGTCATCTGCATCATGTGGGAACTGATGATGGTGATGAGGCCGGCTATTCCCACACCCCCCATACAACCCAATATCGCGGCCAGGCTTTTGAAGGTAAACCCGCTGACCAGCGCGTGGGTCGTGAGAATGGTAAAAGCGCAGATGATGAGGGCCGAGGCATAAATATTAAAACCATTGGCGATGGCGGGAATCATAACAAAGAAAATCGCCAGGCAGGTCAAAACAAGAGCAATAATGGTATTGACGCCTTTTCCCCTTCCAAAAAGGATGACCAGACCGCAGAACCCGAATACCAATATGGCCAGCCAAGCGGTGCGGACTGGATTGCCAGTCATCCATTGGTTTTCCATGTATTCGTTGGTGACCAGGGAGACAAAATGAACCTTTCCAGGCTTCACCGGCTGCCCCAGCTCCATCTGTGTTTGATCCATGACCTGGGTGGCCACGATACGTTCGCCTTTTTTCTCTCCATTGAGGACGGTGGCATAGTAAACGATACGACGTTCGGTCACTTCATTTGTGTATTTGCTGTAGATTTCGTTGTCGCTGATAATTTCCTCTGCTCGGGCTTTGCAGGTTATTTCCGCGCTCCCTGTCTGCTCTTGCCCAAGGATATTCCCGTTTCGGGTGCAGAACCAGTATCCAAGGACAATAAAGATAACGGACAAAAGGATGACCGCTGCATAAAAGATTCGGTGCAATTTTTTTGACATTATTTTCATGACCGATCTCCTGTTTTTAACACTTTACATGAGTAAAATATACTATCGCAAGTCTTTTGAACTTGCGAGCCGCCCTCAAACGGCACAAAACGGCTTTAGCCATTTTGCTATGACGATAATCCAGAACACATTGTGCGCCAGTTAGGGATATTATACCACATCCGCAAATTCCTTTAGGAATTTGTAGGCGGGTTCACCCGCCATAGTTCTGCGTTAGCAGAACTGGGTGATGATAAAATAAACGCAACACTAAAATGCTTGCATTTTAGTTGACCGCAGTTATGCGGCCAACGGTTTTCTATGAAAACCGTTGCAGTTGCGTTTATTATACCACA
>CABUOE010000073.1 GCA_902493155.1 uncultured Eubacteriales bacterium | reverse complement strand
GCTGCTGGCGAAGTCAATGACTTCTTCAAATGAATAGGTGTCCAAGATTGCGCTGACGAATCCTAATTTCATGACAATCATTCTCCTTTTTTGTTTTGCTATTATTTTAATACAATGAATCACCAAAAATAGTGACCATAAAGAAACAATTTTGTTAAGTTTTCCCTGCAAAAAAAGAAAACGAATACATTTTTCTATCTTTGCGTAAAATCATTTTTTACAGTTCTTATCCTATCATATTTTTGCTAAAAAGTCAATGTAAAAAGCATAAATTTTATACTGTTTTATGGCGATTAAGAAAAATTTTTCTATTTTTCATTGACAGAAAAGCTTTATCGCGTTAAAATAATAATAGAAATACAATTAGAACTATTCTTGCTCAAAAAAAGAAAAGTAGTTTGTAATTTTATAAATTTTTTGGATGATTGGAGAATCATTATGGCTACCATCAACGATGTTGCAAAAATGGCGGGAGTATCGGCCGCTACCGTTTCCCACGTTGTGAATAAAACCAGATATGTCAGCCCGGAGCTGGTAAAACGGGTGGAGGACGCCATAGAAGCCTTGGAGTTTCCGCCCAACTTTGTCATCAAAAAAAACAAGGCGGCTGCCCTGACAACGAGCCATAAGTTTGTGGTTTTGCTGGCCTCCAATATCCATAACTCCTTTCAATTGGAAGTAGAGAAAAAAATTGAACAGGAATTAAAACAGAAAGGGATTTCTTTGATTTCAGTGGATTATGGCAAAGACGGGGCCAAGCTGGAAATCTACCAGCAGCTGTTGCTTTCTTCCCCCGGCGCTTTGGGGGTCATTGTTTTTCCGGACGCCGATGAAGCTGTGCTGACCAAACAACTGGGGAAACTGAAGATCCCTACTGTCCTGGTGGGAAAAGAAGTGGAAGGCTTAGCTGCCGATGTGATCGCTTCCGATAATTTTGGCGGTGCCTATAAGGCAACCACCCACTTAATTCGCAGCGGACACGAAAATATCGCTCTAATTTGCGGCAACCGGAACTCGGAATCCAATATCGAGCGGATCAATGGTTATCGTTCGGCGCTGGAGAAAAACAACATTAGTTTCGACCCCCGCTATGTGGTGTCGGACCTGACGACGGACGAGCAGATTTTCAGCGCATTGAAAACCCTTCTGCTGGGGTCCAATCCGCCTACTGCCATCTTTGCGGCAAATTACAAAACCATTATTGCCATTTTCCGATTTATTGATGCCAATAATATTTCCTGTCCCAAAGACTTGTCTATTGTCGGATTCAACGACTTTGAGTGGGCAGCTTTGCTGGAGCCCCATATTACGACGGTGGCCCAAGATACCGACAGAATCGGTGAACACGTGGTGGAGGAGCTGCTGAAGCATATCCTGCCCAGCGACGGCGGAACCAGCGGCCCCAGTACAGACAAGCACGCCCATATCGTCGTTCCCACAGAACTGCGAGTGCGTGCATCCACCATCGGTATCGGCCGCGGACCTTTTGGAGAAAAAGCGGCCTCTCTTGACCAGCTTCAGCTCACCGACGGGGAAAAGAAGCAGATTCGAGAGGGAAAATACACAGCTGCAATTTCTTTTCACTATACCGGAAAGGCTTGGATGAGCCTGCACGAACAGGGTATCAAGGATATATTTAACGCTCTGGGAATTTCCCTGTTGGCGGTGACTGATGCCCATTTCGACCCTGTAATGCAGTCGAAGCAATTAAACAGCCTGCTTTCACTGGAACCGGATATCCTGATCTCCATTCCCACCGACAGCGTTAAAACTTCTGCGGCGTTTAAGAAAATTGCCGCCAGCAAGACAAAGCTGGTGCTGATTACCAATGTCCCCAACGGCCTGACCCCCAAGGACTATGTTTCCTGCGTGTCTGTCAACGAGCGTTCCCACGGCCGGCAGGCCGGACGTGGTTTGGGCGAATATATGCGCAAGCACAATCTGAAAAATGTGGGGCTCATCAAGCACGGCGCCCCTTCTTACTACAGTACGTTGCAGCGGGATAATGCCGCCGAACAGATTCTTATGGAAGAATATCCGGAATTGAAAATCGTCGGCTCAATCTCTTTTGAAAATGAGGAAAACGCCTATACCAAAACGCTGGAGCTGATGAAGAGGCATCCGGAGATCGAGGGGCTTTACATCAGTTGGGAAGGCCCGGCTATGCATGTGATGAACGCTTTAAACGATCTGAACCGCTCGGATGTGGCGGTAGTCACTGCTGATTTGGAATACGCCATGGCCCTCAATATGGCCAAAGGCGGTATGGTGAAAGCGTTGAGCGCCCAGCTTCCCTATGAGCAGGGAATGGCCATGGCGCTGGCTGCGGCCGGCTCCCTCATCGGCAAAAAGGTGCCGCCTTTTGTGGGCATCGAGCCAGTTTATGTGACGCCGGAAAATCTTTTGCGGGCATGGGGTACAGTGTTCAAGGAGGATCCCTCTCATCAGCTTTTAAATGCGCTGGAGGAAAATCCGAACCACGTGTCAGCCCGCCATTAATTCTTATTAAACCGCTTACCAAAAGGTAGGCGGTTTTGTTAATTTAGGAAAAATTAAAGCGTTCAAGTCTCATTCTGTTCCCAGATTTGCCGGATGCCGTCCAGGTGCAAATCAAACCGGATGTACTGGGCTCCGTCCCAGTGACAGCCCAGGTTTTCAAGGACGATATCGGCGCCTTTGTATTTCCCATGAAACTTTTCGTCGATGAGGCGGTGGAGCTCCTTACCGATAAAGGCGTAACTTTCGTCGTAATACTCCCGCAGGTTAAAGACATCGATTTTATCCCGATAGGCCGCAAAATAGGTCTGGAGGGCGTCGGCCTGGAAGAGCCAGTCCTGTACGACGTGGTGCATCTTGAATTCTTCCGACAGGTGGTAAGCGTCGTAATCGCCCTCAAAGCGGCTGCGGCAGGCAGCGATCACCGTCTGCGCCAAAACGACGCCTACGGTATTCATAGCGGTGTTCCAGCCGCCGACGCTCTGGATACGGTGCAGAGTGCCAGAAGTGAGCAGATAGTCCATGAACTCCTTGTCGGAGCCGTTGATGAAGGCCACATCGGCCACCCCCACCGCTTTCTGTTGGCGGTCGATATAATCGTTGATATATCGGATAAACTCGTCGGTGTTGATGTGGCTGGTAAAGGTCAGGTCCTTGTGATCCTGAAAGCAGCTGTCGATCATCTCTTTGCCGGGGGAGTGTACCGCCAGCATACAGTCGCTGTCGGCGGCGCTGTCCTCCACGATGCCGCCCAGGGAGGTGATCTGTGCTTTGATGCCCTCGTGCAGGGGGCGATCCTCAACAATGGGAATGAGGAAGGGCCCTAGGGTAGAGGAATAGCGAACATAGATGCGAGGCGTATAAGACTCTATCCGACAGAACACCCGAGCCAACAGGACGCAGCCCAATTCATCTGCGCCGGGGTAGACCAAAACCCGCCCCATAAGCCGGTGTTCCCGAATTTTCTCTGAAATAGCCATCTGATCCAAAGCGGCGTAACCATATTCCGCGGTGTCGTCCTTGGGGATGGTGAGCATCTCGAAAACGCCCTCGTGAGTCAGATCGACGCAGGCCAGGTTAACAGCGCGATCCACCTTGCGGCGGGCTAGAAAATCGTTTAAGTACTCGGCGGGGATCAAGGCCACCAGTTCGGTATATTCTTTGCGTTCTTCTGCTGTGGATTCGCCGCGGCTCAGCTTATCCCGTAGGATGGTGTACCGCCAGATGTCCCGGCCGTGGGTTTCCCAGTAATCCGGATCCTCCATGGAGCCGTTATAGGCGGCTACCCGGGCGACGATGCTGAAGGCGTGAATCTCCAGGGAAGGATTCATGGATTTGAGCTTCCGGAAATTGTCGAGCAGGCGCTCACAATCCTCGATGGTGCGGTGATGGAGGCGGGAATTGAGGATGTTTCCGTAGACCAGGGTGTCTACCGACAGGATTGCGTATTCACATTGCTGAACATGATCAAAGAGCCACTGCCAGAGGGCTTCGCAGTCGGCAGGGTTTTTGCGGTAACCCATGATGGATTCCGGCGGGGTCAGCAGCCGGATGGAGCCGGTCATCTGGGCTAATTGCTGGGGGAACCGATAATTGCAGGCCCGTTCATCCAGAGGAATGTACAAAACGTTTGTCATAGTGTCAAAACCTTTCTTTTAACAGAGGTAGAATCCATTCATCCGTTATGATATTGGTCAATCTGTGTAGGAAAAAACCTCGCCGCATTCCAGGTAACGCACCGGAATTTCAGGATAAACCTGCTGGAGGCGGCGGGCAATCAGCATCATGCCGTTCCGCTCAGAACCGATATGCCCCATGGAAAGGATTGACTTGTTGTATCCCAACTGAGCATAATCTCTGGCGATTTCCGCAATAGCCCATTCAGAAGTCTCACCGGTCAAAACAAAATCAACGGCCTCCAGTTCCTGAGCCACGTCGCTTGCCGCTCCAAAAGCCAAGGACAATGCGGTTCCTTTTTGATCGGTACTTCCGGCAATTTTAATGTGTTTAATATGAAGCTGCTCTTCCAGATGAGCGGCCAGTTCTCTGGCAGTCATCGGAGTGTCTAAAAAATACCGGTTACTTTTTGGAGTCTCTTGTTCTTCCAACACGCCGGGGAGATTGATGTCCTCCATCATTCCTTCACAGATGGTATCCGGCTTTGTATAGTGGGGATGATCGTGAAACCGATAAATGGTAATGCCGAGCCGGTCGATCAACGCCTGTTTTTCCAGCCCGATGCTGTTTGGAATTTCGCTGTCAAAGTGGTTGTAATAGACGGGTTCATGCACGATTAGAAAATTGGCGCCGATTTCACTGGCTGTCCGGATTACCTGAGGTGTAGCGAACATTGAGACGGCGATTCCCTTAATTTCATTTTCACATTGGCCGGCCTTAATGGTGTCGCAGGTAACAATTTTGCCGACTTCATGAGCCGCCTCCTGTTCCAATTTAGAAATGAGCTCTTTGATTAACATAGCAGAGGTCCTCCTTTAGCAAATCATTTCGAAAATGCGCTGATGCAGAAGAGAATGGGGTGCAACAATTGCCCATCAAGGGTATTTACTGGATATCTTATCTGCCTTTTTCCACAGTATACCAGATTTACATTTGGATGCAAGAGAAAATCGGTTATTTTCTTATTTATTTGCAGAATGACGCTTTTGCAATGACAAAATGACGAAAACAACCTGTTTATTATGTAAGCTATGCACAAAAAATAGTATTTCCAATTTAATTACTATCCATCAAAACTCAAGGTTTATATTCACTTTCCGAAACTCCATTGACGGCCCTTTTCTTTTGGATTATGATAAAAACAAGATGAAAAACACTGGTACATCGTACATAATATCAGACCCTACAAAGAGGTGCTTTTATGGATACAAAGCAAACTGTGAACTTGGGTATCATCGGCTCCAACAACCGGGCCCGCGGCCTTTTAACCACGCTTACAACTATTCCGGAGGCCCATGTCTGTGCTGTCTGCGACCTCATCGAGGAGCGGGCGCAGACAGGTGCTGAAATCATCGCGGAAAAGAGCGGGTACAGTCCCGATGTCTGCACCGATTATCACGAAATCCTCGCCCGTCCCGACATCGACGCTGTCATCATCGCCACTTCCTGGAACGAGCACGTGGGGATTGCCATCGATTCGATGAAGGCGGGCAAATACACCGGATTTGAGGTGGGAGGAACATCTTCCATCGAGCAGTGCTGGGATATGGTCAAGACCTATGAAGCCACCCGAACCCCCTGCATGATGCTGGAAAACTGCTGCTACGGCAGGAGAGAGCTGGCGGTTCTGCGGATGATCCGGGAGGGGCTGTTCGGCGAAGTGGTTCACTGCGAGGGCAGCTATCAGCACGACCTGCGGGTGGACATCGTAAACGGCCTTGAAAACGGCGACCAGCGCACCAAACACAATCTCTACCGCAACGCCGAGTTGTATCCCACCCATGAACTGGGCCCTATCGCCAAATACTTAGACATCAACCGGGGCAACCGGTTCCTCACTTTGACGTCCACCGCCTCCAAGTCCAGAGGCTTCAACGAAGTGGCGGAAAACCGCTATGGTTTACAGGATGGGCCCTACCATCGTTTTGCCATCGGCGACATTATCACCACTGTTATCAAATGCGCCAGAGGGGAGACGATCACCCTGACCCACAACATCTCCATTCCCCGGCCCTATTCCCGGGGAAACGGCGTCCACGGCACCAAGGGAATCTGGATGGAACTCAATGACTCGGTTTATTTCGAAAAAGAGTTTGTAAACCAGGTGAATATGGACGGGGAGCCTTGGGAGAAGATGGAAGACTATTTAGAGCAGTACGATCATCCTATCTGGAAGGATTACCTGAAGCAGGACCTTCACGACGACCACGGCGGCATCGATTATCTGGTGCTGAAAGCCTTTTTATACAGCGTCCAACACGGCATCGAAACCCCCATCGACATCTACGACGCAGCCAGCTGGATGGCAGTCACCTGCCTTTCTGAGCAGTCCATCTCCATGGGCAGCATGCCGGTGGCGTTCCCGGACTTCACCAACGGCAAATGGGTCTGCCGGGAAGAGCCCGTCCGAGGGAAATACGCCCTGGACGAGTAAGCTTTTCCTTTTTGGGAAACATGTTTTTATAACCGCAAACATCTTATCTCCATAAATCTCCATAATCTGAAAACCGCCCGGACGTAGCAGCCGGGCGGTTTTCCTTTTCTGTATTTTGTTTCAGTATTTCGGTCAACAGAATCTTACTGAGCGGGAAGGGGAGCACAGAAAAGCCATCCGTTTATAACACGGATGGCTTTTATCGGTTATCGGATTTTGGAACCAGCGGGGATGGAATCGTCTACGAAGATGACCTTCACGTCGTCGTCGGGGCAGTCGGCCGCGAGAATCATGCCGCAACTTTCCTCACCGCAGAGTTTGGCGGGCTTTAAGTTTGCAACCAAAACGATTTTTTTGCCTATGAGGTCTTCCGGTGCGTACCATTGAGAGATACCGGAGAGCACCTGGCGTTTGCCCTGCCCGTCGTTCACCATCAGGCGAAGCAGTTTTTTGGACTTTTTGAGCTTCTCGCAGGAGAGGACTTCGCCTACCCGCAGCTCCACCTTGGCGAAATCGTCGATGGTGATGAGGCTTGAGAGGGTGGCAACCCCTTCTGCCGTCTCTGCCGGGGCCTCTTTGGCAGCCTTGGCAGCCGCTTCCTTCATCTGCGGCTCGACGATTTCCTTCTGGATGCGCTCCATCATCTTCCCTTCGTCGATGCGGGCAAAGAGCGCCTTAGCTTCACCGACTTTCCGGGCTTTTCCGGTGCCGAAAGCTTTCGCGGAAGCAAAATCGCTGTCGGAAGCGTTGATCTGCTCTAAAATCGCTTTGGAGGTGGAGGGCATAAAGGGGGCGAGAGCCACGCCGATGATGCGGATGGCCTCGATGAGGTTAGAAAGCACCGTTTTTAGGCGGGGAAGTTCGTTTTCGTCCTTGGCAAGCGCCCAGGGGGCCGTTTCATCGATATACTTGTTGGAACGCTGGCAGAGGGAGATGATTTTCGCCAGGGCATCGGCGGTGCGGTATTCGTCCATGAGGGAAACCGAGGACGCAAAAGCTTCTTCCGCCGTTTGTTTCAGGTCGGCGTCCAGGTCATTTTCGATTTTTGCCTCGTTGATCTCACCGTCAAAGTATTTGCTCACCATGGTGACGGTGCGGTTCACGAGGTTCCCCAGGGTGTTGGCAAGCTCGGCGTTATACTTCGCAATAAAGGTTTCGTAAGTGATGTTGCCGTCCTGGCCGTAGGGCATGTTGGACAGCAGATAATAGCGCACTGCGTCCACGCCGAAGAGGCGGACAAGATCGTCGGCGTAGATGACGTTACCTTTCGACTTGCTCATCTTATCTGCGCCGAACAGAAGCCACGGATGCCCAAAGACCTGTTTCGGCAGCGGCTCACCCAGTGCCATCAGGATGATGGGCCAGTAGATGGTGTGGAACCGCAGGATATCCTTGCCGATGATGTGGACGTTTGCCGGCCAGTATTTTTTGTAGAGTTCCCCGGAATTGCCGTCGGGATCGTAGCCCAGAGCGGTGATGTAATTCGAAAGAGCGTCGATCCAGACGTAGATGACGTGCTTGTCGTCAAAGGTGACGGGGATGCCCCATTTAAAGGAGGTTCTGGAGACGCAGAGATCCTGAAGTCCGGGTTTTAAGAAGTTGTTGACCATCTCTTTTTTGCGGGATTCGGGAACGATGAAGTCAGGGTGCTCCTCGATGTGCTTCATCAGTTTATCCTGATATTTGCTCATCTTGAAGAAGTAGGCTTCTTCCTTAGTTTCCTGGACGGGCCGCCCACAGTCGGGACAGCAGCCATCTTTTAATTGGCTTTCGGTGAAAAAGGACTCACATGGGACGCAGTAAAGCCCGCTGTATTCCGATTTGTAGATGTCGCCCTGGTCGTAGAGCTTTTTGAAAATTTTCTGCACCGTTTTTTCGTGATAGTCGTCAGTAGTGCGGATAAACTGGTCGTAGGTGGTGTCCATGGTGTCCCAGATTTTGCGGATTTCACCGGAAATACGGTCGACGTACTCCTTAGGAGTGATGCCCGCCGCCTTGGCACAGTCCTCAATTTTCTGTCCGTGTTCATCGGAGCCGGTGAGGAAATAAACGTCGTAGCCCTGCATCCGTTTGGAGCGGGCGATGGCGTCGGTCAGTACGATTTCATAGGTGTTGCCGATATGGGGCTTTTGAGAGGTATAGGCAATTGCCGTTGTGATGTAAAACTTTTTGTCGTCCATAAAAATCTTCCTTTCTCATGACGGTTTGTTTGCTTCCCATCCGAGGCCGGGCATGAAAAAAGCCCCGTCTGCAGTAGGGAAGACCCTAATGAAGACGAGACGTAAAATCTCGTGGTACCACTTCACTTCGCGCCGGCCTCGCAGCAAGCGCCTCATCGAATACGCTATGATATTCTGCCGCTGTAACAGGCGGACCTGTCGCACCCTAAAGAAACCTCTCAGGCGCGCCATTCAGGAACCATCTTCCGCCCAGCCCATCCGCTTTTTTCCACCATCCAAAAGCTCTCTAAAGTCCGGAAAAGGGCGTACTCTTTCCATCATTATGTTTTGATATTAAGTTGAGTATAGCACAGTGATTCAACTTTGTCAAATATTGGGGTTAGTTTGTCCCAATTGAGAAAAAATATGCGTTATCTGGGGGTACCAACGTAATAATAGCAATTGTCAGTCAGCGAAATCACCTCTTCCATGCCATTCCAAAGGTCTCGTGGTTCTGGTAGAGGGCCGTTAAGCAATACTAATCCCCATTCTACATCCCAGCCCATATCAATACAGAAGATCATCTTGTTTCCTTGTTTGCAAACACAGCGGATTCGGTGACGAGAATCGTACCCGTCAAAAGAAAACCCGCCTATAGGCGGATAGGAAACCAGAGAGCCTTCTACCTTGCGGTCTTTTAGTGTAATTGAATCAGGATGAATGTAGGCAAGATAGAAGGATTTATCATTTAGTTCTTCGTTGAGAGAGCGGCAATAGGGAATGTAATCTTTAAAATGAGTATTATGGCGGTAGGACTGCGAAAGGGACCAAATCAAAAACAGTGCCAGCGGCAAAATAAAAATAGCGCAGCACCCTAATGGTAATATCCATTTGCGCTTCATTTGTCCCACCTCCTTAAAAATCACATCAGCGGGGCGAAAACTTTTAAAAATCCCCGGATGGGACGCTTGTACCATGGAATTTTGCAGTCTTCTAAGGCAAATTTCTGGGACACTTTGAGGATTTCCTTAAAATCGGCGGAAACCTGCTGAATGGCGGAACTCCGGTACATCCAGACGCCGCATTCAAAGTGAAGGTAGAAACTGCGATAATCAAAGTTCTGGGTCCCCACTACAGCGTATTCGTCGTCGACCACCACGACCTTTGCGTGGATGAAGCCCGGTGTGAATTCGTAAATGTTGACGCCGGCCTGAATGAGTTGCTTGTAGTTGGAGCGTGTCACTTCGTGTACAAACCATTTGTCAGCCACATGAGGGGTG
>CABUOE010000072.1 GCA_902493155.1 uncultured Eubacteriales bacterium | reverse complement strand
CTCGCTTCTCCTATCGGCGTCATCCAGGAATACAATTTTGACAACACGGTGAAAAAGGTCTCCTATGCTGTACAGGAATACGCAGTGCAGATGGTGGTAGTAGGCCATCCCCTCAACATGGATGGAACAGCGGGAGAGCGTGCTCAAAAATGCGCTCTCTTTGCCGAGAAGCTCAAGGCACTCGTTGACGTGCCTGTGGTTTTATGGGACGAACGCTCCACCACCGTCAGCGCCCATCAGGTGCTCAACGAGACCAATACCCGCGGCAAGAAGCGGAAAGAGGTGGTGGACGCCGTTGCGGCAACCATCATCCTGGAGAGCTACCTCAATTACCGCCGCAACAACAAGGAATGATAGATGCTCTTGCTTGATGGGAACAAAATGCAACACATTTTGTTCCCATCAGTCTGTTTTTCAGAAAAAATCTTCCTGCAAAGCGATGCAGACATCTCCCTTACACTTCTGCTTGTCATTTTGTGACGACCTTTTTAGGCATATTGACTTTCATGTGGCGCTTTGATGCAAACCGACTGCAAAATGGCAGATAAAGCCCCTGTTTTACTAGCTTGCAACTAACGGTTGACAAATTGTCAGGGGAGAGTAGGTAGCGAGCAACCGCTGAAGATGCTATACTGAAACGGACCGAAGGGTCAGAAGCGCTTCCAGACAAAACGTAAGGTGGTATGACAATGATTTTAGCAGATAAAATTATAATGCTGCGGAAGAAAAACGGCTGGTCCCAGGAAGAGCTGGCCGAAAAGATGGATGTGACGCGGCAGTCAGTCTCCAAATGGGAGAGCGCCCAATCCACTCCGGATTTGGCAAAAATTTTGCAGCTGAGCGGGCTTTTCGGCGTCAGCACAGATTATCTCCTCAAGGACGAGCTGGAGGAAGCAGAATACACAAACGATGTTCAAGAGACGTCCGCAGTGCGCCGGGTGTCTATAGAGGAAGCAAATGAGTTTCTGCAGGTCAAGGAGTTCACTGCAAAGCGGATCGCCTTCGGGACTTTCCTGTGTATTTTCTCGCCGGTCCTCCTCATGGTGCTGGCTGCGGGCAGTGAGACAGGGAATTTTCCGATTTCTGAAAATTTTGCCGGCGGATTCGGGCTGATCGTGATGTTTTTGCTGGTGGCGGCCGCAGCAGCTATGTTTATTTCCTGCGGGGCGAAAACAGGCCCTTTTGAATATCTGGAAAAGCAGGTGTTCGAGACTGAATACGGCGTTACCGGTATGGTAAAGGAGCGGCAGAAACAATACCGGGACCGCTATACCAGGTATAACGTGCTGGGGACCTGTATCTGCATCCTATCGGTCATTCCGCTGTTCGCCGGGGCGTTTTTGTCGGAAAATGATCTGTTCATGATTTGTATGCTATCCGTGATGATGATTTTCGTCGGCATTGGAGTCGTGTTTTTCATCACGGCGGGTATCCGCTGGGCCAGTATGCAGAAGCTCCTTCAGGAGGGCGATTACACCCGTGAGAAAAAGAAATACAGCAGCGTGACCGGCGTGGTCAGCACGGTTTACTGGCTTGTGGTGGTAGCGGGATACCTCTTATTGAGCTTTGTCCTCGACGATTGGGAAAACACTTGGGTGATCTGGCCGGTTGCGGGGGTCATTTATGCGGCAGTTATGGTGGTCTGCAACGCTTTAGGCTCAAATAAGGGTGATAAATAGAAATGCAATGAGGCGAAAGGGATAACTTTTTGCATGGGGGAAAATCCCCTCAGAATTGCTTTCTGTTCATACAATTAAGAGCCATATGAATTTTATATAGGATTTCACTCCAAAAATTAACAAAATCCCTGTTGCAGATTTATTTATTTGCGGGTATAATATACTTTAATGATTTATAGTGGCAAAATTCTGACAGAAAGGTGGAAGGCAATGACAAACGGGATTTTCCGGAAGCTCATGCCGTAACCCAATGGAAATCAAAAATTTTTATAAACAATTCTGTATTGAGGAGTTCGACGAGGACGGCGTTTTGAAGCATTTCGACGTCAAGGCACCCGATGACTTCAATTTTGCATACGACGTGGTGGACAAGATCGCCCAGTTGGAACCTGACCGCCGTGCCATGGTCTGGACTAACGTCCGCGGCGACGAGAAGGTGTTCACCTTCAAACAGATCAGCGACTACTCCACCCAGGCGGCCAACCTTTTCAAGGCCCACGGCATCAAAAAAGGTGACACCGTTTTGCTGATCCTCAAACGGAACTACCAGTTCTGGTTCGCGATTCTGGGGCTGCACAAAATCGGCGCCATCGCCGTTCCGGCTACCAATCTGCTGACCACCAAGGACATCATCTACCGTTTGGATGCCGCTAAAATCAAGGCGGTGGTCTGCACCTGCGAATGCAATGTCCATCAATATATCGACGAAGCGGAAAAAGAGCTTGGCACTTCTGTCCTGAAATTCTCCGCTATGGGCCATTTCGACGGTTATATCAACTTCGACGAGGAGATGGCAAAGCAGCCCACCACTATCGAGCGGGTGCCTGTCACCCGGACCGACGGAATGCTCATGTATTTCACCTCCGGCACCACCGGAGAGCCCAAAATGGCCCTCCATGGATTCTTTTACCCCTTGGCCCATATTGTTACGGCAGTGCACTGGCAGAACGTGGACCCGGATGGGCTCCACCTGACGGTGGCAGAAACCGGCTGGGGTAAGGCAGCTTGGGGCAAGCTGTATGGCCAGTGGCTGACCGGGGCCGGCATCTTTGTTTACGACTTCGACAAATTTGTCCCGGCGGAGCTTCTGCATCTCATCGAAAAGTACCGGATCACCTCATTCTGTGCTCCGCCTACTATTTTCCGCTTCTTCATCAAAGAGGGAATGGAAGGTTACGATTTGAGTTCTTTGCAGTATGTGACCATCGCAGGCGAAGCTCTCAATGAAGAAGTTTTCCGCAAGTTTAAGGAATACACCGGACTGTCGCTGATGGAGGGCTACGGCCAGACTGAGACCACATTGGCTATCGCCAACCTTTCGGTGGATCGAGTGCGCCCCGGCTCCATGGGACTTCCGTCGCCCCTTTACGACGTGGATCTGCTGGACGATGATGGAAACAGCGTCCCCATCGGGGAAGTGGGCGAAATTGTCTTCCGGGCCGATCAGGCGCTCTGCTCTCAGCCGGGCCTGTTTTTGGAATACTACCGCGACCCGGAAAATACGGCTTACGCCTGGAGAAACGGCTACTACCATACCGGAGACACCGCCTATCGGGATGAGGAAGGCTACTACTGGTATGTGGGGAGAAAGGATGATATCATCAAGTCCAGCGGCTACCGCATCGGGCCTTTCGAGGTAGAAAGTGCGCTGATGGAGCATCCTGCCGTGCTGGAATGCGCTGTTACCGGCGTTCCCGACCCGGTTCGCGGGCAGCTCGTCAAGGCTACCATCGTCCTGACCAGCAAATATGAGCCCTCTGAGGCCCTCAAAAAGGAAATCCAGGATTTCGTCAAAAAGCTGACAGCTCCCTATAAATATCCCCGCGTCATCGAGTTCGTCAAAGAACTTCCCAAAACCATCAGCGGAAAAATCCGCCGGGTGGAAATCCGGGAAAAGGATGAACATGCTGCAAAATAATCGAAACAAAACAACCCTCCGCCTGAAAAACAGGGGGGAGGGTTGTCGTCTTTCATAAAAATCGGTTACTGCTTTGAAAGCCGCATGTCGTGAAAGCCCATCCAGACGATCCAGACATAGGCCACGGTTTTTGGAATCATCAGCACGCCGACGATGGGAAAGGCAGAGGAGAACAACACCACCGGAATGTAGAAGAGAAAGCTGAGAGTGACAGCCAGCCACATAAAGCGGAAGGTTTTGTCGTTCGCTTTGGAGGCCTCGCGGAAGAACAGCAGGATGATGAGAAGCCCCAGGATGGCAAAGGGGATGTTCCGGGCGATGCCCCAGGAGAGGGGAGCGTCGGCGGAGAGCCAGTCGTTTTGCGGCATGAGGCAGAGGATGATACGCACGGCGGCTAAGGCGTATACTGCAGCGGTCAGCCCTTTGCTCTGCTGATGGTAGCGCTTCTTCCAGATGTGGTAGAGGATGACGTAAAAGACGGTCATGGTAATAGAGGTGACAAATTTTCCGAATCCTAAGGAAGCGGCGTGGGCCGCCAGCCCGTCGGTGCAGAGGGCGTAGGCCCGAGGGACCAGGTGAAAAGCGTCTCCACAGCCCAAAACCACAGCCATAATACCGAACAAACGGACTTCTCCCCGTCCCTGTGCTTTGGCGATCATGATGACGCCCAGGGTGATAACGGTGCAGAGGTAGACGATGTCGAAAAGGGTTTCCATAATTGCTTGCATAACAATCTCCTTTTTTTACGCCCAAAGGGCTATGTTAAAAAATGAATGGTATATTATATTGAACGGCGTTCAGTTTGATGCCGAAAAAACGCCCCCAAGGGCGGATTGACGGGATCAGCTGCGCCGCTATTTTCCCAGGCAGCGGCAGAGGACCTCCCGGAAAAAGGCATCGCCTTTTCCAGTCCGAAGCAGTGCCATCAGGTTTTCAAAGCAGAACTCCACAAAATTCTCTTTGGCAAAGTTTTCGCTCCAAATGGTCTGCGGAATGGATGGATCGTTGTCGAGGCAGGTGAGGAAAAGGCTGCGGATGCGGGAAAAATAGTCCTGTTCCCGGCTCCGGCCCATCTGCTTTTCGGTTTTTTCTAACTGGGACAATTCCTTCAGCCAGTTTTTCTGGAAGGTTTCCATATAGCTTTGCAGGGAAGCGTAGACACGGTGGAAGCAGTCGGGGAGGGGGAGTCCTTTCAGTTCGTCCATGGGCATACCGGCAAAAGCGCCCTGCCAGAAATCCTCGATGACGGCGATGACCAGTTCCGATTTGGTGGGAAAGTAGTTGTAGATGGAGCCTACCGAAACGCCGTAGGCCTTGGCGACGCCGCGAATGCTGATTTGCGCAACACCTTCCAGCGCGGCGATTTCTTTGGCGGCGCCCAGAATCTGCTCCCGGGAAGTCACGACGGTATTCACCCATACCACTCCTTCGATGCAAAGTGAACAATGTTCAATATGAGAATACCTCTTTTATCTTCATTTGTCAATAGGAAAATTGAGGGAGAACCCCTCGAAAGTTTGTTTTATTCAAACGTCGGACGATTCTCCCACTCGGTTTCCGATACTATAAACTGCCTTCCTCCACCGCTTCCACCAGGGGAGAAATTGCGTTTTCGTCAAAAAAGTCCACCTTGCCGCCAAAGGTGCTGAGGATTCCTTCGTCCTCGTCCGTCCGCTCGGAGAGGGGCTTCTTCTCGATCATGGATTTGAGCATCTTCATCATAGTACGGTGCAGAAAACTCATTTTGCTGTAATCCATGCCGCCGCGGAAGTGGAAAAATCGGATTTGTTTCCGCATTTCGGGGGAAAAAATCTTTTCCAGCATGGGGGAGAAGCGGCTGGGATCCGTAGGATCAGAAATCCCAACTGTAAAGACGAAAAGCCGTTTGTCCCGGAGTTTCTGAAAATTTTTGGTGAGGAGGGAAACGCCGCGGATACCGCTCGCATAAATCCCGCCGCCGAAGATGATGGTCTCGTAATCGGAGAGTGCTTCCTTGCCCTTTTTGGTGTCCAGAGCGGGGCAGTGGAGCCGGGCGGCGATGGCTTCGGCGTAGCGTTTGGTGCTCCCATAGCGGGAACTGTAGAGAACAACGATGTCTTTCATGGGATTCATCCTTTCCGTGTTAGATTCTGCCTTCATCTTATCACAGGGAAGGAAATTTGTACAGTGCTTGTCCCGGTTGCCCTCAAAAGAAAAATCTTATGTAGTCCGGCTATTTTCAGAAGCGCCGGTAGCTGTCTGGCCGGAACAGGTGGTTTCCGGCGGCAGCGGTTTGCTCCAAAGACCGCCCGCTGACGATCCGGGCGGCGCCGGACTTGTCGCTAAGATACAGTATGGGGGGATAAAGATTTTTGAGGAAAAGCGATCCCGGAAAAAGGTATTTCCTGGAAATGATATTTTCCGTCCTAATGACGGATGGAAATACCGCCGTCGCTGTGCAGAACGGATATTTCGCATGAGGTGCTTCGCTGTTTTGATGTTGCTGCTGGCAACATGCTGCGGTATTTTATTTGGCGGCATTGGGAAAAGTTCTGACACATCTTCGGCAATACATCTTATGTGGGAGAAGTGCGGGGCGCTACTTTTGTCGAAAAGGGACGTGGGAGGTACGTTTTTGAGAAAAATCCCTCTAATATTTGAAAACGGCAATTTGAAAGGCAGAGAAATTTTCCCCGCCCTTCCTTTAGTACTGTTCGTTTTCGTGAGTGAGCTGCCAGCGGATGCCGAATTTATCGGTGACGATGCCGTAAAACCTGCTCCAGGGCGTTTCGATGGGGTCCATCTCCACATGACCTTCCCGGCTCAGGGCGGTGAACCATTTGCGGAGTTTCCGTTCGTCGCCCGCTGTTACGGCAAGGCTGACGCTATTTTCCGGGGGGAAGTTTACGCCGTTTGGCGCGTCGGAGGCCATGACGCGGCTTCCGGCGATGATGATTTCTCCGTGCATGACCCGTTTTTTGTCCGCTTCTGTCAAGGGCAGGTCCTTGGCCGCCGGGCTGTCCCCAAAGGTCATGATCCGGGGCGATTTGGTTTCAAAGGACTTTTCGTAAAATTCCATAGCTTCCCGGCAGTTGCCGCTGAAACTCAAATAAGGGTGTATCATAAAGGCTTCCTTTCTGGACCCGGCTCCAAAACCGGTTTAGTCGGTTACTCTTTTACCCTAGTGTTCCCGCGGGAAGGGATGTTTAATCATCCATCTGACAAAGAAAGCGCTTTTTGGAGCATCTCTTCGATTTCCGGGTAGGAAAACAGCTCCCCTGACCGGAGCATCCGACGAAAGGTCGCTTCGTCTACCCAGCGCGCGTCTTCTACCTCTTCGACCTGAAGGGTCAGACCGGAAAGCGCCACGTCCATCCGCAGGGCGTAGACATCCCAGACCAGGTGGTTTGGCCGGGCCACTCGCAGCAGATGCCGCAAGGCATTAGCCTCCACCGACAGCCCCAGTTCTTCCCGGATTTCCCGCACAGCCCCTGCCCGGGTGTCCTCTCCCGCGACCATCCGCCCGGTGGTCAGGCCCCAGAAGCCGCCCAGCACCTCGCAGCTGTCCGCCCGGCGCTGGATAAGGATTTGCCTTTGGGAGTTGACGATCCAGGCCTCCATGGCCAGATGATATTCGCCGGACCCAAAGGCTGTCCCTTTCGGTACGACACGGCCGGTCAAGTTTCCCTCTTTGTCGCAGATTTCCCAGTATTCCACAAAAGCCCTTCTTTCTCCGATTGCTAGGCGTTTAACAGCTTTTCCAAATCGCCCACGGAAACGTCCATTTTTTGGGATACCTCAGCCATAGACATCCCGGATGCGAGAAAACGGTTAACGACCATCTTCATCTCTTCTCCCACTTCGATGAGATGCCCGTCCGGGTCATAAAACCGCACCACCCGCTGGCCCCAGCTGTGTTCTATCACATCTCCTAAATAAGTGATGCCAGGATACTGCGAGAGCTTTTGCAGGAAGCGGTCGAAATCTTTTTCCTCAAAGCAGAGCTCCATGTTGTTGGCGTTTTTGAGGATTTTTTCTTTCGAAAGACCTGTCAGCCAGTAAAACTCCTGCTGTAGCGACAGCCCGCAGGTGAAGGCAATGTTGATTCCGTAGTCCTGATAGATCTCCAGCCCGAACAAGTCCTCGTAGAATTTTCTCGACAAGTTTACGTCCGCCACCGAAAGTACCGTACCGTTGTATTTCATCCTGTTTCTCCTTTAGGTGTTTTTGCTTCCGACTTTTCTAAAAGCGGAACACTTTAACTTATTCTAACAGGAAAAAGTCCGGTTGTCCATGACATAAAGGAGCCGCCGGGTACATAGAATGAAAAATCAAATTTTTCCCAGGTCGAAAAGCGGAAAACCCTGAAGCAATTTCCGAAATTTTACCGGAATTTGCAAGTTTTTTACAGAATGTGAATGGAAATCAGATGGTCAATGGGTTATACTAAAAGAAAAATAGGATGATTACGGGGAAAGGACAGGATCAAATGATTCACGCCGTTATTGACGTAGGTTCAAACTCCATCCGCATGTCGGTGTACCAGTGCGAAAATGGCTCCATCAGTCCCATGATCGACAAAAAGGAAACGGTGGGACTAGCC
Source organism: uncultured Eubacteriales bacterium (assembly GCA_902493155.1). Classification (GTDB taxonomy): domain Bacteria; phylum Bacillota; class Clostridia; order Oscillospirales; family Ruminococcaceae; genus Fumia. The sequence continues at coordinate 1,961 of CABUOE010000072.1, read as the reverse complement.
GGATATATCGAGGACGGAGTCCTCACCGAAGAGGGCATGTACCGGGCCGCCGACACCATCGGTGCGTTTATCAGGGTGCTCCACAAGTTCGGCATTCAAAACATTTCGGTGTTTGCCACGGCCTCTCTGCGCAACGCCGTCAATCAGGAGGAGGCTGTCCGCTTCATCGAGGAGCGAACCGGCTTTAAAGTCGCCGTCATTTCCGGCGAAGAAGAAGCAAGGCTCGACTTCATCGGCGCCACCCAGTTTCTGTCGGTAAAGGACGGGGTTTTAGTAGACATCGGCGGCGGCAGTACCGAGGTGGTGCTCTTTGCAGATGGCCAAATCTCCAACCTGACCAGTATCCCCATGGGCTCCCTCAATATGTACACCAAGTTTTCCAGCGGCGTGACCCTCCAAAATGACGAACGCAAGCTGATGCGGCAGGAGATTCTTAATAATCTCAGCACCCTTTACTGGGCGCCTGCGGAACCGGTTCAGACGCTGGTGGGCGTCGGCGGTACGGCGCGGGCCTTCAAAAAAATCTGCCATGAGCTTTATAAGGTGCCCCGGGACGTCCAGCGGCTGGACGCCGGGTACTTAGGTATGCTCGTCAAAATCTTCAAAAAGGGCGACGTGAACCTTTGCCGAAAAATCTACAAAATCGCGCCGGAGCGGATGCTGACCATCCAGCCGGGGCTCACCATACTAAACGAACTGGCCAAACGATTCGGGGTTTCCGAAGTGGTAGTCAGCCGTTATGGCGTCCGAGAGGGCTATCTCATCGAACGAGTATTGAAAAACGGAGGGGACAATTGATGGACGGTTATCCCGCGTATATGGTAAATCGGGAACTATCCTGGCTCAAATTCAACGAACGGGTGCTGGAGGAGGCGCTCTGCCGGGAAACCCCTGTGCTGACCCGGCTCCAGTTTGTATCCATTTTTTCCACAAATCTGGACGAATTCTTCATGGTGCGGGTGGGAAGCCTCACCGACTATATGCATTTTGCCCCGGATTATGTCGACAACAAAACCGGCATGAACGCCAAGGAGCAGCTCAGCGCCATCTACGCCGCGTCCCGAGCCCTCTGCGCCCGCAAGGACGAGGTCTATCGGGAGGTCATCAACGAGCTGAGCGCTTCCGGGGTTTCACTGCTGTCCTACATGGAGCTGACAAAAGACGAGAAAAAGGAGGCTGCGGAGTACTTTAACCGGGAAATCCGGCCCCTTCTGTCGCCGCAGATTATCGATCCGCGGCACCCCTTTCCCTTTATCGCCAACAAGTCGTTAAACATCGCTGTCGAGCTGGAGCAGGACGGAACGAGGCTCTGCGGCATCATTCCGCTGCCGGGCGGGGTGCGGCGGCTGTTTTTCCCCGACAGGGGAAGGTTTTGTTGCATCTCGCTGGAGGAGCTCATCCTCCATTATGCCAACGAGGTGTTCGAGCTCTACAAGGTGGTGAGCAAGGCGGTCTTTTCTGTGACCCGCAACGCCGATATCGACACCGATGCCCGGGAGTTGGACGAAGACGACGACTACCGCCAGCATATGAAGAAAATCCTCAAAAAGCGGCAGCGGCTTTCCCCCGTGAGGCTGGAAGTCCAGGGGAATTTGAAGAAGAAGGCGCTGGAGTTTTTAAAGGATAAACTGGGGCTGTCGGAACGGCAGGTGTTTTTCACTACCACGCCCATGGATCTGTCCTTCGTCGGGGAGATCGAAAAACGCTTAACGCCGGAGCAGAAAGAAAAAATGTTGCTGCCCGCCTACCAGCCGCGCCCCTCCGCCGGCATTCGCCCGAAGGAAAGCGTACTCCTACAAGCTTCCCATCGGGATATCTTGCTCAGTTACCCCTATGAGAGTATGCAGCCTTTCTTGCAGCTCATCCGGGAGGCGGCAAGCGACGAAAGTGTTCTCTCCATCCGGATCACCCTGTACCGCATCGCAAGGCAGTCTAAACTGGCAGAATCTTTAATCGAGGCG
>CABUOE010000071.1 GCA_902493155.1 uncultured Eubacteriales bacterium | reverse complement strand
GCCTCATCGTCGCCCTGAGGGCAGGGAATGTCGGTGACGATCCGTTCCAGCACCTCTTCGATGCCGATGCCCACCTTGGCGGAAATACGCGGGGCGTCCAGAGCCGGTATGCCGATGACATCTTCCACCTCATGGGCTACTCGCTCCGGATCGGCGGAGGGCAGATCGATTTTGTTGATAACCGGCACCACTTCCAATCCGTGGTCGACAGCCAGATAGGTGTTGGCCAGGGTCTGCGCCTCGATACCCTGAGAGGCGTCCACCACCAAAATCGCGCCTTCGCAGGCGGCCAGGGAACGGGAAACCTCGTAATTGAAGTCCACGTGGCCGGGGGTATCGATGAGATTGAAGGCGTAGACGGTTCCGTCTTTAGCGGTATAATTTAAGTTGACGGCGCGGGCCTTGATGGTGATGCCGCGCTCCCGCTCGATATCCATGTTGTCCAGCAGCTGCTCTTCCATCTCTCGGGCGGCGACAGTGCTTGTCCGCTCGAGAATACGGTCGGCCAGGGTGGATTTTCCGTGATCGATATGCGCGATGATACAGAAATTGCGGATATGGTCGGTTTTCTTTGACAAATCGATACACCTCATGTTTCTGATGTTAATTTCAATATTTTTTCACGATATAGTATAGCATAATTCCCTGAAAAAAGTAAAGGAAAACTGTGTGAACAGCTCTTCTTTTTGTAGAGCGCGTACAAAATTTTTACCCGCTCCCAGAAAATCCTTGCATTCGTGTTAGGGTTGCGGTTATAATAAAACTGCTAAAATTACATTGTATCCATTTTGGAACAATAGTAGGAGGAACTTGATATGAAAGAAAACAGAAAGAAGCTCGTTTACCTGGTACAGCTGGCATTGCTCACTGCGATCATCGTAGTGATGGCATTTACGCCTCTGGGTTATCTGAAGATCGGATTGCTGTCCATTACCTTTTTGACGATTCCAGTCATCATCGGTGCAGTGGCTATGGGGCCGACTGCAGGCGCGATCCTCGGCGGTGTTTTTGGCATTACCAGCCTGATACAGTGCTTCGGCGCCGATGCATTCGGCGCAACGTTGCTCAGTATCAATCCGTTTTATACCGGGATCGTTTGCATCATTCCACGGGTGCTGATGGGCTTGTTGTGCGGCTGGATCTTTCGTGGACTGGCACGCATCGATAAAACCAAGATCGTCAGCTATGTGGTTGCCGGATTGTCCGGTGCTTTGCTGAACACCATCTTTTTTATGAGCAGTTTGATTCTCCTTTTTGGACGGACCGATTATATTAGGGAGATTTGGAACACCATTGCTCCGGGCACTAATGTGTTGATGTTTGTCGTCGCCTTTGTGGGCGTGAACGGCCTGGTAGAGGCCATCGTCTGCGGATCGGTGGGTGCCTTGATCAGTAAGGCGGTTTGCCGCTTTGCCAAAAAGAACGTATAAACAGGAGTAACAATATGATTTTAGCACTGGACGTAGGAAACACCAATATCGTTATTGGTTGCCTGGACGACGAAAAAATATATTTTGTAGGCCGCCTGGCCACCGACCGGAGCCGGACTGACGACGAATACGCCATCAGCTTTAAAAACCTGATGGAGTTAAACGGCATTGATCCTAGGCACATTACCGGCAGCATTATTTCATCGGTGGTGCCGCCGCTGATTCACATTTTGGAACTGGCAGTGGAAAAATCTATCGGGCGCACGCCCTTAGTGGTAGGTCCCGGCCTTAAGACCGGCCTCAACATCAAAATTGACAATCCGGCTCAACTGGGAAGCGATTTGGTGGTGGATGCCGTTGCGGCAATCCATCAATACAAACTCCCTCTAATTATTTTTGACATGGGGACGGCCACCACTGTTTCCGTCATTGACAATAACAAAAATTACTTAGGCGGAATGATTATTCCCGGGGTAAAGGCATCTCAAGAAGCGCTTACTTCTCGCACCTCTCTGCTTCAGAGCATCAGTCTGGAACCGCCCAAACGAATCATCGGAACCAACACCATCGACTGCATGAAAAGCGGCGCTATTTATGGCAATGCCGCTACTTTGGACGGTATCATCGACCGGATGGAGGAAGAGCTGGGAGAAAAGGCCACCGTTGTCGCTACCGGGGGCCTGAGCAAATGCATCGTCCCCTACTGCAAACGAGATATCATCGTGGATGACGATTTGCTGCTCAAAGGCTTGCGTCTGATCTATCAAAAAAACATAACGGAAGCGTAATTAAGAAAGAACTCTCCGGCTTCCCGGAGAGTTCTTCCCATTTTACAGAGGAAAATGGGGATAACTTTGATGTTCATTTCCAGACTGTTCGATAAATTGCACAGTTAAATCGCAAAAAAGGGGGCACTTTTCTTATAGTTTCGGTGTTGACTGCATAAAAAAGACATGGTACAATTTGTTGGAAAAAGCGGGAAACTGCTTTGCACAATTGAATACAAAAAGACCCGGGGTGCTGGCATAAAGCCGGCTGAGAGAGGCAATTGCCTTAACCCGCATAACCTGATACGGATAATACCGGCGAAGGGAGTGTAACGATGAGCGGCAATAGCTTCTTTCCGGGTACAGGAAAGGGGCTATTTTTTATGTCTAACGAAGAAATGGAAGAATTTGACTGCCCGTGGTGTGGCAGAGGGGCAAGCCTCGACATCACTGGGTGCCGGTTTGTCCTCTGTCCCATGAGCGACCGGTATATCGACATTATCCTAGACGCAGTCAAAAAGGTGGATACCCAAAAAGTATGGAATACCACCGACAAGCTTTCCACCATCTACCGCGGCAAGCGGGTTCACGTGACCGATGCTGCAAAAGCCTGCTTTGTAAACGCTTATCAGGAAAACGTCCACATGGTCATGGAAGCGACTTTTTCCAAGGGTTGTCCCGGCGACACCGACGCTGACAGCTTCCTATCCGAGGACGACGAACTTCTAAACCAAAAGAATATCGCCGATAAGCACTTTACGGTGCTCTGTAAATTCGCCTTTTACCCCATGGGGGTGGACGACTACATTCGCCACATCGCACATATCGCAAACCTTGCCATCGACCGAGGCGTATACCTGGAATCCAGCCACTACGCCACCGTGTTGCAAGGCGATGTCCACGCTGTTTTTGACTATTTCAATGAAGTAATGGAGTACGCTGAGCAGAACATTTCCCACTACATTTTAGAGGCGACATTATCCGTCAACAGTCCTACCAAATAAAGGAGAAAAAAGATGAAAACGACATATAAATGGCAGTTAAAAGATATCCTCATGGTGGGCATCATTTCGGTGTTTTTCGCCGTGGTTTATTTAGGGGCGGTGTACCTTTCCATTCCTCTGACGACGGCGCTGACCCCCTTCGGTTTGGCGCCTCTTGGAAATGAATTCATCTTTGGCATCTGGTTTATGGCGTCTACCTTTGCGGCTTACGTGCTGCAAAAACCAGGTGTGGCTATCGTTTCGGAAATGCTGGCGGCCCTCATTGAGGTGCTTCTCGGCAACATGTACGGCCCCATCGTGTTTGTGTCCGGATTTTTGCAGGGTTTGGGAGCCGAAGTGGGCTTTACCATCTTCCGATACAAACGATACGATTGGCTCTCCATGAGTCTTGCGGCGCTGGGGGCGACGATTTTGAGCTTCGGCTGGGGATTTGTGCGCTCCGGATTTTTTGATCTGGCGCCCTCCCTGCTGGTCGTCATGTTTATAATCCGGCTGTTGAGCTCTTTGCTGTTCTGCACCGTCGGTTCCAAGCTGTTTGCCGACGGCCTCAATAAGGCGGGCGTTCTAAAAAGCTATGCTCTGGGTCAAAAGGGCGCTTTTATTGAGGAATGACATGGAAAAAGAAATACTACTGGCTGCAAAAAACCTTACCTTTCGATATTTTGAGCAGTCCAAGCGGCCGGTTTTGGACAATCTGTCACTAGAGCTTCCCAAAGGGAGCGTCACACTGCTCACTGGGGACAGCGGCTGCGGAAAAAGCACGCTTGCTTCGATTCTGGCGGGGCTTTTACCAAAAAACGGCGGTTTTTTGCAAAGCGGAACAGTGAAAATCCGTGGGGAAAACATCCTGGAGATGCCGGAAAACAAGCGGGTGTGTCATATTTCCATGATGTTTCAAAACTGCGATTTACAGTTTTGTATGGACACTCTGCGGGAAGAACTGCGTTTTTGTCTAGAAAATATCGCGATCCCTCCCACACAAATGGATGAAAGGTCTTTACAAGCGGTCCGTCAGACCGGTATGGAACCCTTTCTCGACCGGCCTTTACATAGCCTTTCCGGCGGCGAAAAGCAGAAGGCGGCGCTAACTTGTATTTTGGCGTTGAACGGTTCCTGCCTTATTTTAGACGAACCGTTTGCCAATCTGGACCCCGGCTCAGCCGAGGAAATCATCGATCTTTTAAAGAAAATTCGTCAGGAAAAGGACTTGACGATTCTGGCCATTGACCACCAATGGAAACGCTGGGAAGGCTTTGCAGACAGGATCGCCCGGATGGAAGGAAACGGTGTCATTCAAATCTTATCTCAGCCACAGCATTCGGATTTTGTTCCCGAACAGAAAAAAACTGTTTCGCTTCGGGAACGTCATCAGTCAAAGACGGAAAAACCGATTTATCATCTCGAAAAAATCACCCTTTTTGCAGGCACTCGTAAAAAAACATCTGCGGCCGATATGCCGCTGCCTTCCGGCGCGTCAGCTATCTTCCCTGCCGGCAGCATCACAGCCATTCTGGGAAAATCCGGAGCAGGTAAAACCACTTTGTTTGAGGCGATGCTGGGGCTCAGGTCATATGAGGGAACGATCCAGTTTCAGGGAAAGGAAGTCCGAGAATATAAGAAAAAAGAGCTCTACGCCAAAGCGGGTATCGTTTTTCAAAACCCCATGAACCAATTTGTGACCCAAGGGGTTTTGGATGAAATTTTGTTCAGTCTCAAACGCACTGGCAAAAAAATACCGCAGGAACGGCTGGAGGAAAAAGCCTTATCCTTGTTGGAGCAGTTTCAATTGAAAAACGTCCGCCACCGCTCTCCCTTTATGCTCAGTCAAGGACAGCAGCGTCGGCTGGCAGTTCTCTCCATGCTGGCCAACCACCAGCAGATTTTGCTCCTGGATGAGCCTACCTATGGGCAGGACGACCGCTCTTCCGAGGCGATTATGGACTTGTTGGAAGAACTTGTACGGAAACAAAACCTGACAGTGATTTTGTCCACCCACGATGAGGAGTTGGCCTGCCGATGGGCCGATCAAATTTACCGTTTGGAGGATGGGCAAATAAAATTGGTATCCGGAGTGGCAGGAAAAAGGGAGGAATCGGCATGACAACCCCCTGTCTTGAAAACGTCAATCCCTTCTGCAAGGCGCTGGCCGTCTTAATCAGCGCTGTTTTACTGTCTTTTAGCTATTCTGTTTGGCTTAATTTGCTCGTATTGTTTTTATCCTTGGGGGCGGTTTTACTCTTTTCCCGTGCATCCAAAAAAAAGATCGTTCTCCTCTTTTTCCCCGTTTTGCTGTTGGCGGTAGGATTTTTGGTAACGGGACTTTTCTACTCTGATCCCGATGCCACCGGATATACCGGAAGCATCGGGATCGCCGCCATGTCTGTCGGTTCGTTCTATAACGGGTTGCAGCTGGCGACACGTATTTTTGCATTTGCGGGCCTGGGTATTTTGTTTTCCATGACCACCAGCGCCCAGGAGTTTATCACCAGCTTACAGCACCAAGCGAAGCTGCCGCCCAAATTCGCCTACGGTATTCTGGCGGCAGTCCACCTTCTGCCCAACATCCAAAAAGAGTACCGTAACGCTCGGCAGGCCCTGCAGGTAAGGGGTGTAGCCTCCTCTTTCTCCTTAAAGCCTGTGTTTATCATGTTTGTCAACGCCATCCGATGGTCGGAATGCCTGGCGATGGCTATGGAGTCCAAGGGCTTTTCCGAGGAGGGTGAGCGAACTTACTATCATCAAACTGTGGTCAGAAAGAGAGATATCCTATTTACTATATCTATCTGTTTTTGGATGACAGTAGGGGTATTTTTACTTCCCTGATAATTGAAAACAGCGTTTTTTCTTCTTCAAAAGAGGGAAAAACGCTGTTTTTTTTGATTCAGCACGGCCCAATTTCAGTCAGCATACCATATACTGTATTTTTACAAGAAAGAGGTGTTACGCTGATGGAAAACTGGGAGCAAGTTGATTTTGGCAAAATGTGTTTAGACCAGCTTCCGCTTGCAATGTCTTATGTACCGAGACAGAGATGGGAAGATTTATACGCCCCCTCTGTAGCACTGGAGCGGGGAACGCTTTTTGCAAAGCTCGACCTGCCATTCATCGGTAAGGAGGCAGTACAAAATGGAAGATAATAGAAATAACCTGTTGAAAGAAATCCAGATCGCCAAATTCGCCGTTATCGAAGCCAACCTGTTTTTGGACACTCATCCCAACGATCAGGAGGCGCTAAAATTTTTTAAAAAAAGCGCTGATAAACTCCATGATCTCATGATGGAATGGGAAGAAAAAAACGGCCGGGTTCAAAATACGGCTGACGGCCAGATGCGCTGGGCATGGGTAGATAATCCGTGGCCCTGGGAAATGGGGGTATAACGAGTATGTGGAGTTATGATAAACATCTGATTCATCCGGTGAAAATCAAACGCCCCGATGCCAAAGCGGCCACTGTAATTATGTCGCAGTTAGGCGGCCCTCATGGCGAGTTGGGCGCTGCCACCCGTTATCTCTCTCAGCGTTACAGCTGCCCTTTTGGCGAGATTACAGGAATACTGACTGATGTAGGTACCGAAGAACTGGCGCACGTGGAGATGGTTTCTGCAATTCTGTATCAGCTTACGAAAGATTTGACAGTGGATCAGATTAAGGCCCAGGGATTTGACCAATATTTTGTAGACCATACCGTTGGAATTTGGCCTCAAGCGGCGTCCGGGTCGGCATTCAGTGCAGAGACATTAGCCTCTACGGGAGATCTATTTGCTGATTTACATGAAGATTTGGCCGCGGAACAGAAAGCGCGACTCAGCTATGATAACATCCTACGGCTAGTCGATGATCCCGATGTTAAGGACGCCATCCGTTTCCTTCGGGAAAGAGAAATCGTCCACTTCCAGCGCTTCGGTGAAGCGTTGAGAATCGGCCAGGAAAAAGTAGACAGCAAAAACTTTTATGCTTTTAATCCAGAATTTGACCGGTAAAAACCATTTGCAGAAAATGAAAAAGGAACGGCGCACACCGTTCCTTTTTCACATTTACCGCAAAAATTATACATTAAACCGGAATAACACGATGTCGCCGTCTTTCATGACATACTCTTTGCCTTCCAGCCGAACGAGACCTTTTTCCTTGGCAGCTGCCATGGTTCCGCAGACCATCAGGTCGTCAAAAGCCACTACTTCTGCCCGGATGAAGCCACGTTCAAAGTCGGTGTGGATTTTGCCTGCGGCCTGAGGCGCTTTGGTGCCGTTTGTAATGGTCCAGGCACGGACTTCCGGCTCCCCTGCCGTCAGGAAAGAGATGAGGCCCAGCAAGGCGTACCCTTCCTTGATGATGCGGGCGAGGCCGCTTTCCTTAAGGTTTAGGTCGGCGAGAAACTCTTTTTTCTCCTCGTCGGTCATATCGGCGATTTCTTCCTCGATTTTGGCGCAGATGGGCAAAACAGCGGAATGCTCCTCTTCGGCGATTTTTTTCACTGCCTGATACTGCGTGTTAGACTCATAGCCGCCCACGAAATCGTCCTCACACATGTTGGCGGCGTAAATCACCGGCTTGTTGGACAAAAGCGGCGAGGAAGCGATGATTTCCCGTTCATCGTCGGTGAACGCAAAGCTGCGGGCGGATTTCCCCTCTTCCAGATGGGCGTAAAGCCGCTCTAAAAATTCCAGTTCCCCGGCATATTTTTTGTCGGCGCGGACAAGCTTCTGGGTTTTGGCAATCCGTCGCTCGAGAATCTCCATATCGGAAAAAATCAGTTCCAAATTGATGGTTTCGATGTCCCTTGCGGCGCCAATGGAACCGTCTACATGGACAACGTCTACATCTTCAAAGCAGCGGACTACGTGGACAATTGCGTCTACCTCACGGATGTCGGCCAAAAATTTGTTGCCCAGGCCTTCGCCTTTGGAGGCGCCCTTTACAAGACCTGCGATGTCGACAAATTCGAGAACGGCGGGGGTAAATTTTTTCGGGTGATACATTTCAGCCAATTTGTCCAGGCGCTCGTCGGGAACCGAAACGACGCCCACATTGGGCTCGATGGTGCAAAACGGATAGTTGGCAGACTCGGCGCCTGCGTTTGTCAAAGCGTTAAAAAGGGTGCTCTTACCCACGTTGGGAAGACCAACCATACCTAATTTCATCTTTTATTTGCCTCCTGGAGACGAGCCTTACATGGTTTCAGGCGCGTCGATTTTTAGAATGGTCAAGGTATTTTTCAGTGCAATGCGGACGGCCAAGCAGAGGGCCAGACGGGCCTGCATCAGTTTTTCGTCGCCGCAGAGAACCTTGCAGGCGTTGTAGAATTTATGGAACAAGGTGGCCAGATCCAGAGCATATCGGGTCATTTTTGCCGGGTCGTAGGCCTTGGCAGATTCAACGATCTCGTTGGGAAGCTTGGCCAGATGCCGGATGAGTTCGATTTCTTCCGGTGCTACAAGAAGGTCCAGCTCCTCCAAAGTCACGTCCCGGGGCTCGATCCCTTCGCTTTTTAATTTGGCGACGATGGAGCAAATCCGGGCGTGGGCGTACTGAACATAATATACCGGGTTCTGACTGGACTGCTCTACCGCCAAATCCAGGTCGAAGTCGAACTGGGAGTTGGGCTCTCGCAGGTTGAAGTAGAACCGGGCGGCGTCTACGGGGATCTCCTCCAGCAGAGTGACCAAAGTGATGGCTTTTCCGGAGCGTTTGCTGGCTTTGATGATCTGCCCATCACGAACCAGGTTCACCATCTGCATCAGCACCACATCCAGACGGGATGGATCGATGCCAATGGCCTGAAGAGCGGCCTTCATACGAGCCACATAACCGTGATGGTCGGCGCCCAGAACGTTAATGGCCTTGTCGTAGCCGCGGGTGACCAGCTTGTCGTAATGGTAGGCAATGTCCGGCACAATGTAGGTAGGAAAACCGTTGGAGCGAACCAGAACGAAATCTTTATCTGCGCCAAATTCAGTCGCCTTAAACCAGGTAGCGCCTTCAGCCTCATAGGTGTGCCCTTTTTCCTTGAGAAGTTTAATCACTTTATCGACGGAACCATCGGCGTGGAGAGAGGACTCCTTGAACCAACGGTCATAGTGAATCCGGTATTTGGCAAGATCGGTTTCCAGGTTTTTGATATTGATGGGAAGCGCGTATTCCACCAGTGCTTTTCGGCGCTCTTCCTCGGGGGCAGACATATATTTGTCACCGTGGATGGCGGCAAAATTTTTGGCATGCTCTACAATGTCGTCGCCGTGGTAGGAATCCTCCGGCATTTCCACGCCGTCTCTATAGAGCTGCTGATACCGCAAATCCAATGAAAGGCCGAACTTGTTGATCTGGTTGCCGGCGTCGTTGATGTAAAATTCCCGGTCGGACTCATAACCGGACCAGTCGAGAACTGCTGCGATGCCGTCGCCCAAAGCGCCGCCCCGTGCGTTTCCAATGTGCATGGGACCAGTGGGGTTTGCGGACACAAATTCGACGAGCATCCGTTTGCCCTGCCCGTAATCAGTGCGGCCGTAATTTTCTTTGGCGTTTAGTGCTTGCTGTACCGAAGCGGAAAACCAGCGGCGCCCCAAGGTGAAGTTGATAAAACCGGCTCCAGCGACTTCCACGGCGTCAAAGCTTGTCCCTAAAAGCACCATCTGGGCAGTTAAAGCTTCGGCGATCTGGCGGGGGGCCTTGCGGAACACCCTTGCGGACACCATGGCGATGTTGGTGGCGAAGTCACCGTGGGAAATATCCCCGGGAATTTCAACGGTAAAGTCCGGAATTGGTTCTGCGGGAAGCTCGCCCTCTGCGACACAGCGTCCTAACGCTGCCAAAACGATCTCCCTGCATTCCTGTTTGGCATCCAAAATCGGATTGGTCATAAAAAATATCCTTCCTTTCTGGAATTTAGGCTGTTTTGTGGCTTTGCCGAAAAACAGCCGCCGTGTTGACGGCAAAGGCGTAAAACCAGGTAAAACCAGGCTCGCCTTGTGA
>CABUOE010000070.1 GCA_902493155.1 uncultured Eubacteriales bacterium | reverse complement strand
TAATATATCCTTTGGACATTCAAAATCCTATACTCGCAATATTTATGACACGGAAATCTCAACTCAGTGTACTTCCACAGATGCAATTTGGGAGTTAGCGCTTGAAAAAGATGCGCAGAAAGATAATTGTCGGTTTGAACCAGCTGCAACCTTTGTTTGTTCTTACAACAAGTCCAGCGTCAAACTTAATCTTTATGCTGGATATACGCTTGATTCGCGCTTGACCGCACAAGAAGAAATCTCTTTAGACCGGACAATTACCTGCACATCTAGTGATGTGTCCTGATGGGAACTAATTTGAAGACAGTAATTAAATCAACTATTAAAAAGGTTGCTATCTTTTCTGTAACCATTTTGCTCGGAGCAATAATAATTGAGTTCTTACGAAAATTTGACCTGTTTTATTTCCGAGGAGGGGCTTCGGATACTGTATGCGCCATTCTATATTTATCTGGAGTAGTAGCATGTTCTAGAAATTGGAAATAGCAAAATCAGAAGAAGGGGGGACATGCTTAGCCGTGTCCCCCCTCCTGTGCAAAAGGAAGATTGATACTTAGTGGTACACAAATTTTTTTATAGAACTCCCGGACGTCCTGAAGGTCTGTGGTCCTGTTGTGGACCGGCAGAGCATCCCAGACGATATCATGGTATCGCTCCGGTGGGTCATCCCGGAGACGCCGGTCGATGATGGAGATGATGCCGGTATCTGTTTCATTTCGGATCAGGCGGCCGATGCCCTGCTTGAGGTGGATGATCATCTCCGGCACGCTGACCTCCATCAGGGGATCATTCGCAATCGACGCCTTATAGTCAATGACCGGATCGGGCACCGGAAAGGGTAAGCGGAAGATTATCACATGGGAGAGGCTTTTACCTTCGATGCTGATCCCCTCCCAGTAAGCGCCGGTGCCCAGGAGTACGGAATTTGCGTCCTCTCTGAACTCTCTCAGAACTTTTTCTTGGGAGGCACCACTTTGTTGAATCAGAATCTTATAAGGAAGGTCACGGCCTTGAAGCGCTGCATAGACATCCTCCATATCAGTCTTTGCAGTAAAAAGCACCAGCGCCATGCCATGAGAGATCTCCAGAAGCTGGATCAGGCGCTCCACCCCCTGTTGGATGAACTCCTCGCGCTCTTTGGTGGGATGGGGCAGGTCATTGCAGTAGTAAATGAGGGCATGCTCATCGTAAAGATAGGGGGAGGGCTTTGGCTCCGCAAGCATTCCGGCATCTCCTAATGGAAAGCCGGTACTCCGAACAAAATAGGAGTATTGCTCTTCTAGCTCGCCGTCCTGCGTGTTAGTCAAGGTAGCCGAGGTCAGGATTGTCTGTATCGAGGCGCTGAAAAACAGGTTGTTGATGATGGTGCTGGTACCCTTTGGGCACCATGTCAGCTGCGTATATGGGCCTCTGCGCTCCAGCCACACGAGCTGCTCATCCCAGGAGGAGGCAAGGACGTAAAACGAATCCACAAGGATCGCCAGATCATCGATGGCCGCTCTGTTACGGTTTCGGCGGCTCATGTCGGCATAGATCTGGATGCTGTCAGAGAGCTCCACCAATGACTGAGATGCTTTTTGGACCAACGCGGCAGTATGTACGTGCTCCCGCAAGAAGAGACGTTCGGAATCGCGTACAGTGCGGTCCGCACCGTCGATCTGTTGCTGCATTTGATCGCTCAGATGTCGGTACAGGGCTTTTATATCGTGCACTGTGCTGGAAATTTTTCCGGCAACATATTGTCGCTCTGTGGGCCAAATCGCTTTCTCAGCTGCATAGATGGTTTTAATGATCTGCCTCTGCCAACATTGAGTGGTAGTGGCGCTCCGCACCTTTTCCTCCAGGTGATGTGCCTCATCTATAACGACCAGCTTGACTTCATTGTTTAACAGCCCATCTTGCCCCTGATTCCGGAGGAGCAGGTGTGCGGACAGGAGATCCTGGTTGCAGACGATGACTCCGCGGGTATAGCGTAGGGCAATACGCATATTGTAATATTGGCAATCGTCGGCATACTTACAGGTAGCGCACTCTGATTTGCTGAAGCGGGTGATATTGATCTTATCCCAGACTGCGTCAGGAATATGCTGTGTAAAGGAACGCCGGTCCTGATGGCCGGCTCGGATGTCACTTATGATTTGGGCCTGAGCACTACCGTCAACAGACTGGAAATACTCACTCGCGCGTCGGAGACAAAGATAGTGGTTCTTCCCCTTCGCCAAAATGAGGTCTGGTTCAATGCGCAGCCATTTCTTCAGCCGCTCCACATCGCTCAGAAGCTGCTCCTGCAAGGCAATGGTTGACGTTGCGATTACGACTGGATGAAAGGTTTTGGAATTGTAAAGCAAAATGGGCATCAGATAGGCAAAGCTTTTTCCTATCCCAACGCAGTCTCAATCACAACATAACGCCGCTTTTAATTGCGTCCGGCACGTCGAAAGCCATGTCCTGCGGCCCCTCTCGCTGCTGAATGCCGAGCCGGGGCGCGTCATCCCAGAAGAATTTTGTGACGCTTTCGCTGATATATAATATCTTAGAGGCTAAATTCCTCTTTTTGTCTTCTGACGGATCAAATGCCGATATGTAGCTCAATTAGTATCCGACTCCTATCCCATATCTAACTTTTTAGATGATACAGATTGTTCTCGTAACATACGACCATCTTGCATTATTGCTTTTCTTAATAATAGTGCAGAATGAGGAAATGTCAATAAACAACTAAGACCTAATCAAGCTGGAGTTTCCAATTAGATTGTAATGAGTTATAGAAATCGCCCCCTACTTTGTAGAGGACGATTTCTATTTTATACTGTTACATTTTTTACATTTTTTAGAAAATCAGAACGGGGAACATATGGCAGGGCAAGTCGAAGCCCCATACGGTTGAGTTCATTTAACTTGATGAGCACCAAATTAACATTTGTTCCCATTATTGAGGAAAGCTGAACCACATCATACCCGCGACCTGCAAGCTCAAGCAATTCCTCACTGTCGATACGCAAGTGGGCTGCAAAGGCATTGGCCTCATACTCCATCTCGCTCCGCATATCAAACAGAGTGAAATCCTGGAGCCCCATTCTGCTCTTGGCTTTCTCCCTATGAAAAATATCATGACCGATCTCATGTCCACAGACCATTTGAACTGTAATGTAATCCATGTTGGAGTTCAGCAGAATATGTCTCTCCTTATGCTGGTAACTATACATTCCCAGCAACTCCTTAAAAGTATCAATTTGGTGTATATAAATGCCGATCTTACCGGCGATTCGCAGGGTATCCCGCGTTCCACAGCGCCTTACAAGTTCATTCGCTTTATGATAGATCGTTTCTGCCTTTTGCAGCATAGACGTTCCACCCCCAAAAGCACAAAGGTTTCCTTGCATCACAAATCATATATGGTTCACTGTCCCATAATCAGAATTTTTTGAATTTTTTTGGTGTATATTTTTGCACGTTCCTTGCTTTTGACTCCCAATAAATGTCCTGTAACGCTTTCATCACAGCATCTTTATCTTCTTCGGACAAAGTGCCGCCAGCACACAGGCCGGAAAATCCATCAATCACAGCTTGGGCCTGTGATGCTCCGTGAGCGCCATATCGTTCAGCGGCATTGACCACAAATTCTTCATCTTCTGTCAAGAGGTAGTTTGTTTCAACATTGAGGGCATTTGCAAGGGCTGCGTAGGTTTCTCTTTTTCGGGGGTAACTTTCCCCTTTTTCATAGCTGACGATAGTACGGAGCGCAACATGAGTTATTTCCGCAAGCTGCTTCTGCGTATAGCCTATATTGAGTCTTGCGGCTCGTACTTTTTCAGCAAACTTCATTATACTACCTCCAACTAATATGCAACTAATTACACATTCTATATTGACATATGCAGTCAAATTGCCTATAATATGGAATGTGAACTTGACCTGCGCATATATTACAACGAGTTGCACATCGTGTCAAGATTATTATTTCTTTTTGTCGAAATTCGTTTTTATGAAAATAAGGGTACAAATGATGAGTTATTTATCCCGAAGTGACATTGAAAAAATAGCAACCCAGGTTTTCAATGACTACAAGCATTTACCTCAGTTTGTAGACCGGCAAGTTGATCGTGTTGACCCTGAAATCCTCGCATGCGAGCTTTGCGGCCTCCACATTGACTATTTCCATCTATCAAAAGACGGGCTGACCCTCGGAATGACCGCATTTAAGGAGGTCGGCGTTGAACTCTACGATGATAGTGGTCAGCGCTGCTTCTACTACCTTGATGGAAGAACTCTCCTAATAGAAACTGACTTAAAGAAGAATCCAGCTCTGTGCGGAAGATATCACTTTACTTTGGCGCACGAAACAGCCCACCAGATTTTAGCCAGCTTATATTCAACTAATAGATTGCTTCAAAATCGTGTTGTCTATTATCAGGGGCGTAGTCCGCAATTTCCAATCCGCGATTGGGATGAGTGGCAAGCTGATAATTTAGCGTCTGCTCTCCTGCTCCCCTCTGAGATCGTACTTGGGGCGCTCCAAAAATTTAACTTAGAGTGCGGTATTGATATATTGAATAAAATATACCGGCCAAAGGAATATGAACTATTCTGCAAAATGACACAGTTCCTTGGTGTTTCCAAACAGGCTATGTCCATCAGACTGAAAAGACTTGGCCTGCTGAAAAAGGATTATTTGCAGAACCCCTATGCGCTGGCCGATATTGAAATGGAGGATGATAACTGATGGCCCAACCTATCAATGTTGCCGTGAGGTGCCCTAAATGTAATTGGCGCGTGATGGACAAGATATCACCTACTACAGGAAAAATTGAGATCAAGTGCCCCCGCTGTCATAGGGTCGTGGAGGTCGATCTGGCCCTGCGCCGGAAGATATTATACCGGAAGGCAGGGTAGTTTCGGATATTAAACACGAAGCGGGAAGTGACAACAGAATAAGGTCTAAGTGTACCGAGCAACGGGTCATCGTACCGTAAGGTAGATAGTCACCAAATGGCCGGACATTAGGAATGTGAGGGGACGTACCCCTCTATTTCCTAATGCCCGGCCATTTTTTTGTTGCCGCTCCAGAAATGGAGTAGGGAATGGATCTGTTTGCTTGGCAGGCGGCGCTCTGCCGCTATCCGTGATCTCCTTGAATTTTTGACTTTCAAAAATTCAAGGAGATCACAAATGAAAACTACATATTTAGTTTATAAACAGGTGAATGGTGTCCGTCGGCTTGTCGTGGCAACACCGGCGGAATGGGATGCTATTTTGAAAGAAAACCGGGGATTGCCCGCCGAGCGGCGTCGGTACTTCATAAAAGACTGTTTTGCGGATGGGGATGAACTGGATTGTATGTATATCGAAATGACCGCAGTCGAATACCGGGAGTGGAACAGCAAAAACACAGTTGCCCAGCGGAAGCGCAAAGCTGGTTCAATCTACTCAGTTTTATCCTTGGACGCCGGTGTGCCAGAAGCCGGACTTGAATCGCTACACGAAAGCGTCCCCTCGGCCTTTGATCTCGAAGGGCTTGCTGCTGACCACCTTCTGATTGAAGAACTGAAGACAGCCCTGCGTAAATGGAAGCCCTGGGCAGAGGACTTGCTGGAACTCTATTTGTCTGGTGCGAAACGCTCCTGCACAAACGGTCTGTGCGAGAGGTACAAACTTAGTGATCGGGCTGTTCAAAAGAGGAAAGCGGCCTTTGAAAAATTTGTCTTAGATTTTTTAAAAAAATAAGTTCGGTTTGAGGCGTTGAAAGTTGTAGTAGGGGGGTGAGAGGGCCGCAGGCCCCTCAATGCTCCTTGATAACCGAATACCCATTCGTCAAGTACATCAGTTCCGATGTGTGAAAGCATGAGCTACCACAACAGGGTACGCCACGAGGCCCGGACTGCTGGAAATCATGACCTGTTGAAAATAAGGTCTGCGAAAACATCCAGTTTTTCCGGGATGAGCGAGAACTCCCTTTGTAAGTGCCGGGTTGCCCCCGGCATGGCAATGACAGTCGGAATGACAATGGTACTCCCGCCCAGCCACAGTCTCAAACAATGGGGGCGGCTCTGTCAGAACGACAGTTGGGGTGAAACTCCCGTGAGGTGGTGAGCAGGCCACCGCTTGACGACTTCCCAGGCTTCAGCCTGCACACGGGGTGTCGAGGACAAATAGTGTGCATTACATATCTGACCGCCAACGCGGAGACGGCCAATCGCCAGCTATGATAATAAGAGACTCTGAATGGATTGGTGGTCAGATGTGTTTTGCACGCTACCTGGGAAGTAGTTGGGTATTTGGCTGCAAGGGCAAATCACATAAAGGTGAGGTGTCCTTATGAATAGAGAACTGCCAGATGAAGTGCTGCGCGGCCAGATGTACTATGCTGATTTAGATCCGGTGATTGGCTCTGAACAGGGTGGCAACCGCCCCGTCCTTGTGATCCAGAACAACATAGGGAATCGCCACAGCCCGACCATCATCATTGCCCCCATCACGACCAGGGTGAAGAAACTCCATCAGCCGACCCATATCGGTGTCCCTCCATACTTTGGCCTGCCCCAAAACTCTATGGTTATGCTGGAGCAGATCAGAACGATTGATAAGAGCAGGCTGGGCAGCTATGTAGGCTGCTTCGACGATGATGTGATGGACTATGTTGACGAGGCCCTTGGCATCAGCGTCGGCCTGCATGATCTTGCTGGGAAGGAACAGAAGCCGTATGCCGATGAGTCACATGATGAGATGCACGGCGAAATGGTGCTGACTCTTTGTGGCACCTGCCTTAGACAGTTCATCTGTTCACCCGAACATATTGTGAGGCGGATTAACCACGCACAAGCTAAAGAACCTTGTATGTACTGCCACGTCCGGGACGGCTACGATTACCGTATCATTCACAAGAAAAAACACCTGGGCGATGACAGGTATTGAGGAGGCACGAGGTATGACTGATGAATTGATGGAGCAGCGCATGGCAGAACTCAACGCCCGCAACACAGAAAAAGCGCCTGCTTTTGACAGCGAAAAAAGGGCCTACTCCGTGGACGATATTATGGCTATGTTGGATATTAGCCGCTCATCTGCGTACATTCTAATCAAAAAAAGCCTCTTTCGGAGCTTTAAGATTGGAAAACAACTCCGAATCTCTAAAGCAAGTTTTGACGAATGGTTGGACAAGGGTTGATTGTCAACAGTACGATTTTAAGTTGGTCTGAACAATCGCACATTTGAGATAAAAATGTCTCCCCGGTACAATGCAGTCAAGGCAAGTGCCTTGGCTGCATTGGCAGGCTCATCAAGTCGGCATAGGGAGGTATTTAACGGAATATGAACGATAAAATTATGGAACAGCGTATACTGGAACACAATGCTCGAAACGCAGAAATGGTTCCAGTACATATCAAAGAAAAACGAGCCTACTCCGTGGGTGACATTATGGCTATGTTGGATATTAGCCGTTCGTCCGCATACATCCTAATTAAAAAGGACTTCTTTCGAAGTCATAAGATTGGAAATCAGATTCGCATCTCGAAGGTTAGTTTTGATGAGTGGCTGGATGGTGTATCTCCCACTCCACGCGATATTTGACTTCAGCTATTACAAAATCTACATAGGAGGAATATCTGTTATGGGAAAAACCAGCATCTCTGTCCCCGAAATGCAGAGGCTGCTCGGTATGAAAAAGGTCGAGGCATATTGGCTCGTAAAACAGGGACGCTTCAAGGTTATTCTTGTCGGCGGCAAAATGCGGATCATGCTGGACAGCTTTGAGGAATGGTACGGCAGTCAATTCCGCTACAAAAAGGTCAACGGGCCGGAACCAGGCCAACTACTCCCTGCGTCTCTGACCGTCCCGGAGGCGGCTGACATCCTCGGGCTGAACCCTGGCTCCATCTATGAGCTGATAAAGAACCATGCACCCTTTGAGACGTTCAAGGTCGATGGGCAAACTCGCATTCTAAAAGAAAACTTTGAGACGTGGTATCAAGGACAGTCCCATTATAAGAAACGAGAGGACGCGGCACCGCAAGAGCTGTTGGAAGCAACCCTTTCGGTGAGCGACGTGGCAAAACTGCTGGACATACACCGAAACAGCGTTTATAACATGGTGAACAAGCGAGATTTGTTTGTCACAGTGAAAGTGAATGACAAGATCCGCATTTATAAGGACAGCTTTGAAGCGTGGTATAAGTCCCAAAATCGCCATACCATAGTTGCCAGCTGAAAGGAGGAACAACCGTGGCGTCAATTATCAAACGTAAAACCAAATATTCCGTTGTTTATACCTATACGGACAGCAATGGCGCCAAGCGCCAAAAATGGGAAACCTGCGGCTCCCATGCGGAAGCCAAGAAGCGAAAAGCGGAAATTGAGCATCAGCTAGACACCGGAGTGTTCATCCCGCCCAGTGCCGACACCCTATCCGATTTTCTGGACGAATATGTATCCCTCTATGGTGTCAACACATGGGCCCCCTCTACCTTTGATGGACATACGGCGCTGATCAGCAACTACATCAAGCCAATCATCGGAGATGTGAAGCTGGATGACATCAGCCCCAGAATGATAACTAAATTCTATAAAGACCTCCAAACCGTGAAAGCAGTTCCCCGGTACGGGCAGCCCGAGGGGGAACTTATCTCCCCAAATACGATACGGGAGATACACAAACTCCTGCGGAATGCGTTCAATCAGGCGGTAAAGTGGGAGCTGATGGCAAGGAATCCTGTTCAGAATGCCACCGTTCCCAAAGCCGAGAAGCATGAGCGGAATATTTGGGACGCTCAAACACTGATGAAAGCGTTATCCCTCTGCGATGACCCATTCCTCGCCCTGGCGATCAATTTGGCCTTTGCCTGTTCCTTGCGAATGGGGGAACTGCTGGGCCTGACATGGAGCTGTGTGGATATTA
Source organism: uncultured Eubacteriales bacterium (assembly GCA_902493155.1). Classification (GTDB taxonomy): domain Bacteria; phylum Bacillota; class Clostridia; order Oscillospirales; family Ruminococcaceae; genus Fumia. The sequence goes on along the minus strand of CABUOE010000070.1, from coordinate 1,459 downwards.
GCCAGGACAGCATAGACCATGACTGCGCCTATATCTATATCGACAAAGAACTTCAGCGGATCTCTAGGGAATCACTGGCACAGATCGGGGAAAAAGGTATCATGTTTAAGTTTCCCACGATGCGAGGGTGCAATTCCACTGTACTGGCCCTGAAAGAGCCGAAAACCAAGACAAGTGTGCGGAAGGTATTTCTGCCCAGGGCGGTAGCGGAAATGCTGGTAGAGCGCAGAAAAACGATTGATGAACTGAAAGAATTGCTGGGGGATGAATATAGAGATTATGACCTTGTATTCGCCAGTACCCAGGGGACCCCTACCGAAGCAAATTACATCAACCGGGCCTTTGACAAACTCATCACGGAAAATAATCTCCCCAAAGTGGTATTTCATAGTCTCAGGCACACCAGCACGACCTACAAACTTAAACTCAGCGGTGGCGACATTAAAGCTGTTCAGGGTGACACCGGGCACGCACAGGCCACAATGGTCATGGAACGGTATGCCCATATCTTAGACGATGACCGCCGTGTAAACGCCGCAAGATTCCAGAAAGAGTTTTATGGGGGTGGCAGCACAGCGGAAACCGCAGCGGTGACTGAGTCTCCCGTGGAACAGCAGCCCCCGGCACCAGACCCGCTTCAAAACCTTGACGCAGCAGCCAAACAGCAGTTGCTTCTCAAACTCCTTACAGAATCCCCGGATATGGCGGCGCTTTTGACAGCCCTTGCAGGAAGAAGCGCATAATAGAGACGGACAGGAATGAGTACCATTCCTGTCCGTTTTTACATAGACAAAGACGACTACCTGTTGGCGATGGAGCGCAGCCCAATTAAGGACACCGAGATCAAGCTGCTCCTAAAAGCCGCTCTAACCGATCAAATCAATGATCGTGAGGTTTATATGAAAGGCGTGGATGCCAGTTACCGCTATGAGGGCTACAACACCTACAAGACCGGCGACATTTGAATTGAACTGGTTGCCATTGGTGTTGCAAAGATGAGATGTTTTGAACGCTGAACCGTCAAGCGATTTTTCACCCGCTTGCTAATTGCTTGCTAATTTGGACCCTAAAAAACAACCGAAATTAGCAAAATGTGATGGGATTTATTGAGCAGTGAAACCTGAAAAAATCCAGTAATATCAATGGTTTTCAGTCGATGACGATTTCTGATGAACAGCGTCCGGAGCCTTCTCCTAAGCGGTAGGTCGGAGGTTCGACTCCTCTCGGGCGTGCCACGTCGGAGCAAGCGCCATATCGCTTGCTCCGACTTTTTTAAAGTCAGAGCGCACTCATTCTGCTGTTTCTCGCTTCCAAACCGGACTCACTTCATTGGGCGCTGGTTTGGTGCCGCCCTGCGGGCGGCTATTTTTCCTTTATGACAGAAATATCGGTTTAACCGCCCTTGCACGTCGGGGCAAGTGCCGTATCGCCTGCGCGGTCTTTTTGTGCCCTTGCCCCA
>CABUOE010000069.1 GCA_902493155.1 uncultured Eubacteriales bacterium | reverse complement strand
GGTGGCGAACAGTCTTTTGTGGCCATCGCCATTTATTTCGCCATCCTCAAAGTCCGTCCGTCGCCTTTCTGTGTGCTGGACGAAATCGAGGCGGCGCTGGACGACGTAAACGTCAACAAATACGCAAGCTACCTGCGGATGCTTAGCGATAAAACCCAGTTTATCATGATTACCCACCGGCGGGGCACTATGGAAGAGGCGGACGTCCTCTATGGCGTGACCATGCAGGAAGAGGGTGTTTCCAAGCTTCTCGAATTGAAGGTTTCGGAAATTGAGGGCAAGCTGGGCGGCGAAAAAGGAGCCTAAACCTCAAATTTTTACAAAATCAACATAACTTTTTTGAACCTTTTCGCTGTCCATATGATATGATAAAGGTTCCAAAGCAGGACGGATGTGGCAAAATATGAAAACCATCGAGATGCATCTGCTTCCAAAGCCCTTTGAGCAGATCAAAAACGGGAAGAAGCAGATCGAAATCAGACTTTACGACGAAAAGCGCCAGCAGATCCGACTGGGCGATATCATCGTCTTTTCAAAGTTGCCGGACAAGACGGAGCAGCTGACGGCGACGGTGACGGGTCTCAGCCATTTTCCCACCTTTCGGATGCTTTTGGAGGCGTTTCCGACAGAGCTGTTTGGCTTTGAAAACGCTACTATGGAGGAAATGCTCCGGGAAATCTACGAAATCTACCCCTGTGAACGGGAACAGCAGTGGGGCGTTTTGGGCATCCACCTGAAGTGCGAATAAATAAGAGAAGCGAGTGAAATCATGGGATTTTTCAGTAAAATTAAAGAGGGACTCCAAAAAACCAAAGACTCAATGATGAGTAAGGTGGATGCGGTTTTAAACTCCTTCACCAAAATTGACGAGGACTTTATGGAAGAACTGGAGGAGACCCTCATTATGTCCGACGTAGGGGTTTCCACTGCGTCCGACATCTGCGACAGACTGCGGGCGAAAATCAAGGAGACTGGCGCCACCGACCCTCAGGCAGTCAAGGGGCTTTTGAAGGAAATTATCTCCGACATGCTCACCGAGGAAGAACCTTTTCACATGGATACCCAGCCGTCTATTATTTTTGTCATCGGGGTAAACGGCGCGGGAAAGACCACCACCATCGGCAAGATGGCGGCGAATTTTAAGTCCCAGGGTAAAAAGGTGCTGGTAGCGGCGGCGGATACCTTCCGTGCAGCGGCCATCGACCAGTTGGAAGTCTGGACCCAGAGAAGCAATGTCGACCTTGTGAAACATCAGGAGGGCGCTGATCCGGCGGCAGTGGTATTCGATTCCATTGAGGCCGCCAAAGCCCGTCATGCCGACGTGCTGCTCATCGACACAGCCGGGCGGCTTCACAACAAGAAAAACCTCATGGACGAGCTCCACAAGATGTTCCGCATCGTCAGCCAGAAAGCGGAGGGCTGTGATGTAGAGGTGCTGCTGGTTTTAGACGCCACTACAGGCCAGAACGCTGTCAGCCAGGCGGAGCTATTCAAAGAAGCCGCTGATATTACCGGCATCGTGCTCACAAAGCTGGACGGCACTGCCAAAGGCGGCATCGTCATCGCCATCAAAAACCATCTGGGATTGCCGGTGCGCTTTGTGGGCGTGGGCGAAAAAATAGACGACTTGCAGCCCTTTGTCCCGGAGGATTTTGTGGAGGCGCTGTTTGAATAAGGCGAGACGCTAAAAGGAAGGCTCCCATCTATCATTTGAAAGAAAAGGATCATTTATATGGACATCATTATCGCGACCAATAACGCTCACAAGGTGGAGGAGTTTAAGCGCCTCCTGACTCCGCTGGGCTATCGGGTTTATTCCTTGAAAGACAAGGAAATCCAAGTAGAGATTGAAGAAAACGGCAGTACCTTTGCCGAAAACGCCATGATTAAGGCTCAGACCTACGATATGGTACACCTGCCTGTCATCGCCGATGATTCCGGCATCTGTGTCGATGCGCTGGATGGCCGTCCCGGCATCTACTCCGCCCGGTATGGCGGCGAGGGCCTTGATGACCACGGCAGAAACCTGAAACTTTTGGAGGAGCTAGGCGGTGTTACCGACAGAACAGGCCGCTTTGTCTGCTCCATCGCATACATCGACGCAAAAGGCGAAAAACACAGTTTTGAAGGCGTCTGTGAGGGCGTTATCGGTTATGAAGAAAAAGGTGAGAACGGCTTTGGATACGACCCGCTGTTTTTAGTGGGGGAGAAAAGCTTCGCCGAACTGAGCGGTGCCGAAAAAGATGCGTTAAGCCACCGGGGAAAAGCCAACCGCCTGCTCTGCGCCTACATTGCAGAGCAAAAGTAATATTGAAGGAGACAGATATGCTAAACAGTAAACAGCGGGCAAAACTGAGAGGAATGGCCAACGGCCTGGAAACCATCTTGCAGGTGGGGAAGGGCGGCATCAACGAAAATGTCGTCAAACAGGTGGTTGACGCGTTATATGCAAGGGAACTCATTAAAATTAGGGTGCTGGAAAACAGCATCTACACCGCCAAGGAAGCGGCTGCCCAGTTGGCGGAGGCCGCCCAATGCGAAGTGGTGCAGGTGATGGGCAGCAGAGTAACCCTGTATAAACCCAATCCAAAAGAACCGGTCATCAATCTGGACGAATAAGGAAAATTATGAAAAGAATCGGACTATTTGGAGGGACTTTCAACCCAGTTCACAACGGGCATTTAAATCTTTTGCGGCAGGTACAGGCCCAGATGCAGTTTGACGAACTGCTGCTGATTCCCTCCCATCTGCCCCCCCACAAAGAGGCTTCTAATCTGGCTTCCGGCAAAGATCGCCTCGAAATGCTTACATTGGCTGTCGAGGACATCCCAGAAGCAGGTGTATGCGACATCGAACTCCACAAAAGCGGCAAAAGCTACACCATCGAGACGCTAAAGAAGCTGCGGCGGCTTTTCCCCACTGCGGAGTTTTACTTTATCGTCGGCACCGATATGCTTTTGACATTCGACCAATGGAAACAATGGCGGGACATCTTGAAGCTCACCTATTTGGTGGCGTCGGGCCGGGACGAGGGCGAATATGAGCGCCTTTGTGAGAAAGCACAGAAGCTGGATCGGGAGCGGATCATCGTTTTGAAAACCCGGCCGCTTCCTCTGTCCTCTACCGAGATCCGGAAAAAGCTGAAGGCGGGGGAGGATGTGTCGGGATTGCTGCCGCCCAAGGTCTTGCACTATATCCGTCAAAAGGGGCTATATCGATGATACCATGGCAGAAATACGATGAATTACTCCGACAAAAACTCACTTCCAAGCGGTATGAGCATTCCATCGCCGTGATGAAACGGGCGATGGAGTTGGCCAAACGCTACGGCGTTGACACAGAAAAGGCGAAGCTTGCGGGCCTTCTCCACGACGTGATGAAGGACGAGGATAAGAGAAATTTGTTGCAATTCATACAAGACTCTGATATACTTTTATCAGTTGCAGAAAAAAACGGCCCGCCGCTCTGGCACGCCATCGGAGGGTTTTTGTATGTCCGCGACGTATTAAAGATAGAAGACGCGGATGTTCTAAACGCGATTCGGTACCACACCACCGGCAGGGCGCATATGTCGCCTCTGGAAAGGATTGTGTATTTGGCTGACCTCACTTCCGCCGACCGGGATTACCCGGACGTGGAGGAAACGAGGAAGCGTTCGGAGCAAAGCCTCGACATTGGAATGCTTTATTCCATCAATTTTTTGATTTGTGATTTGGTAAAAAAGGGAAACATGCTGCATCAGGACACCGTTGACTGTTACAACGAACTGATCGAGCGGGAGTTGAATAAAAATGGCAAAGAAACAGAAAGATAAAAAGACAAAGAAAAAATTGTCCTTGATGGATCGGATTCTGACTATCATTTCGGTGATCCTCATTGTGGCGTCGGTGGGATCCATCGGCTACGTGGCCGTCATGAACTGGCAGCCTTTAAGCGAGCTGGATCAGGAAGGAAATGCCGCCAGCATCGATGACGATATTCAAAATGATGTCAATATCAAGAAAAAGGTGACCAATTTTCTAGTGACTGGTATCGATTACGCCGAGGGTACCGGGCGGGCCAAGCTCACCGATGTCATCATGGTCGTCAGCTTTAATATGGAGACCAATGAAATCAACGTTTTGCAGATTCCCCGCGATACCTACATCGGTTCGGAGTACCCCACCGGAAAGATCAACGCAGTTTACGGCAATAAAAATAAGGGCGGCATCGAAAATGTGGCCCGGGTCATCTACGACCGGTTCAGACTGCCTATTGACCATTATGTGACCATCAATATGGACGGCTTTGTCAATATTGTGGATGCAATCGGCGGTGTCGAGGTGAACGTTCAGGAGTCCTTTACCCTGGAAGGTGTTACCATCAAGCCCGGACTTCAGACGCTGGACGGCATCAAGGCGGAGAAGTTTGTCCGCGAACGGCACAGCCGCGGCGGCGACATCGGCCGCATCAACGGCCAGCGGGAATTCATGGCGGCCTTGGTGAAAAAGATGAAGGGGCTTTCCATTGGGGAACTGACCTCTCTTGCCCCCACCCTAATGAAAAACGTCACCACCGACATGAATGTCAAAACGATTCTCACCTTTGCCGAGAAGGCGATGAAACTGGACATGGATAACATGAAGTTCCACATGGTGGCGGGGGAAGGCGCTTCTATCAACGGATATTCTGTTTGGACAGTGCATAAAGAAGTGCTGGCTCAAACCCTCAACGATAATTTCCGTCCCTTCAGCGATCCGGTTCCGGCATCGGAACTGAATATCACCGAGGTGCGAAATACCACAAACTACTACGACAATAACGACATTACTGTCGACGATTTGCTGGGTGGCGGGAGCTCCAGCACACAAAATTGATTACAGGAGGATATCGTTTGAAAGTAAACTTTCAAACATGGAGTTTTGTGCCTTTGCCACCAAAACGATAGCGGCAACTTTTACAGAGCAAACGATGAATAACTTACTTTGTCCATCTGAAAGCGTGCATTATCGTTTACCCAGGAAAAACCGGCCAAAACATCTAGAAAGGAATGTTGATTTAATTGGATTCAAAAGCTTTAATGGAGAAAATCGTAAGCATCCTCGACAGCAAAAAGGCAGAAGACATCAAGGCGATTAAAATCGGTGACCTGACTATCTTAGCGGACTATTTCGTTATCGCTACGGGAACCAGCTCCACCCAGGTCAAAATGCTGACCGACGAGGTGGATTACCAGCTGGGGCTCATGGGCATCGAGCCACATAAAATTGAGGGATACCGTTCTGAAAACTGGATTGTTCTCGATTATACCGACGTCATCGTCCACATTTTCCACACCGAGACCAGGGATTTCTACGGCCTGGAGCGGCTTTGGGCTGACGGCGAGCAGGTGGATATCTCCCATTTGCTGACAAAATAAATTCTAGGGCGCGTTTTTAACCACGTACATTCAATAAAAGGGGTTACTGAGTAATGAAAAGCAGATACGATTTCAAGGCCATTGAACAGAAATGGCAGAAATACTGGGACGACAACAAGACTTTCAAAGCGGAAAACGACTATACAAAGCCCAAATACTATCCGCTGGTGGAGTTCCCCTATCCCTCGGGGCAGGGCCTGCACGTGGGACATCCCCGTCCCTACACTGCCCTTGACATCGTGGCGAGAAAGCGCCGTTTAGAAGGCTATAACGTCCTGTACACCATGGGTTGGGACGCATTCGGCCTGCCTACTGAAAACTATGCCATCAAAAATAAAATTCACCCGGAAATCGTCACCAAGCAAAACGTGGAGCGATTCAAGGGACAGCTGAAATCGTTGGGCCTTTCCTTCGATTGGGATCGGGAGATCAACACCACCGACCCCAATTACTACAAATGGACCCAGTGGATTTTCATCAAATTGTTCGAGGCGGGCCTTGCCTACAAGAGTGAGATGAACGTCAACTGGTGCACTTCCTGTAAAGTGGTTTTGGCCAACGAAGAAGTTGTCGGCGGCGTCTGTGAACGCTGCGGCGGCGAAGTCGTCCACAAGGTCAAAAGCCAGTGGATGCTGAAAATTACCGAGTACGCCCAGCGTCTGTTAGACGATTTGCAGGACGTGGATTATTTTGACCGGATCAAGGCGACCCAGATCAACTGGATCGGCCGTTCTACCGGCGCGGAAGTAGACTTCGGCACCACCGCCGGCGATATCCTCAAAGTATACACCACCCGTCCCGACACCTTGTTTGGCGCCACCTATATGGTCGTGGCTCCCGAGCATCCGTTTATCGAAAAATGGGCCGATCGCCTGACCAATTTGGATGAAGTGCGCGCTTATCAGCAAGAGGCCGCCCGGAAATCCGACTTTGAGCGCACCGAGCTCAACAAGGAAAAGACCGGCGTGAAGCTTGAGGGCGTAATGGGAGTCAATCCTGTCAACGGCAAAGAAATCCCCATCTTTATCTCTGACTATGTTCTCGTAAGCTACGGAACCGGCGCTATCATGGCGGTTCCAGCCCACGACACCCGCGACTACGAGTTTGCCAAGGCTTTCGACCTGCCCATCATCGAGGTGGTGCAGGGCGGCGATGTGGAGAAAGAAGCCTTTACCGACTGCGAGACCGGCATTATGGTCAACTCCGATTTCCTGAATGGCCTGTCTGTTGAGGATGCCAAAGAGAAGATCAAGGAATGGCTCCAGGCAAACGGCAAGGGTGTCCCCAAAGTAAATTACAAGCTTCGCGACTGGGTATTCGCCCGTCAGCGCTACTGGGGCGAGCCCATCCCCATTGTCCATTGCGACGAGTGCGGCTATGTGCCGATTCCGGTGAGCGAACTTCCCCTGAAACTCCCCGAGGTGGAGAGCTACGAGCCCACCGACGACGGTCAATCTCCTTTGGCGAAGATCACTGATTGGGTCAACACCACCTGTCCCAAATGCGGCAAGCCCGCCAAGCGGGAAACCGATACTATGCCCCAGTGGGCCGGTTCGTCCTGGTATTTCCTCCGCTATTGCGACCCCAATAACGACGATTTTCTCGCTTCCAAGGAAGCTCTCGACTACTGGATGCCGGTAGACTGGTACAATGGCGGCATGGAGCACACTACTTTGCACCTTTTGTACTCCCGCTTCTGGCATAAATTTCTCTACGACATCGGCGTCGTTTCCTGCAAGGAGCCCTATAAAAAGCGCACCAGCCATGGTATGGTTCTGGGCGAGGACGGCCAGAAGATGAGTAAATCCAGAGGCAATGTGGTCAATCCGGACGAGGTTATCGCCGAGTACGGCGCCGACACCATGCGCCTTTACGAGATGTTTATCGGCGACTTTGAAAAGACCGCTCCCTGGAGCAACAAGAGCATCAAGGGCTGTAAGCGTTTTCTCGACCGCATCTGGTCATTGCAGGAAAACGTCGTCGACGGCGACAGCTACCGCAAAGAAGTGGAAACGATTTTCCATCAGACCATCAAAAAGGTCTCTGAGGATATCGAGACTCTGAAATACAACACGGCAATCGCCGCTATGATGGCGCTTCTAAACGCCATCGACAAGACCGGTGCCATCAACCGGGCGGAATACCGTGACCTGCTGATTTTGCTCAATCCTTTTGCACCTCACATCACCGAGGAAATCTTCGAAATCATGGGATTCGGCGGCCCTATCACCTCTCAGAAATGGGTCTCTTACGATGAAGCAAAATGCAAAGAATCCACCGTGGAAATCGCGGTGCAGGTAAACGGCAGGATCAAGGCAAAAATCGATGTGGACGCAGAAATCTCCTCCGAGGACGCCATTGTTCTGGCAAAAGCCGACGAAAAAGTCAGCAGTGAGCTTCAGGGCAAAGCCATCGTCAAAGAGATTTACGTCAAAGGAAAACTGGTCAACATCGTGGCGAAATAGCGCGATTTTTGACAATTTGATTTTCTGTGAGAGAAATCAGTATTTCCTATTGACATTGCACAAGAGTTTGCTGTATAATATATAGTACAAATGTTGGTTTTGCAAGTGGATTTGCCTTGAAAAGAGCCCGTTTGAAAGGCGGGAAGAGGTTCTCTTTGCAAAGCAGATACCAGTGGCGGAACCGGCTTTTAGACCTCTGCCTCTGAGGCAAAGGGAGGGAATATGATGTCTGAAATCAGAGTAAAAGATAACGAATCTCTGGACAACGCTCTCAAGAGATTTAAAAGATCTTGCGCGAAATCTGGTGTTCTCGCGGAAGTCCGCAAAAGAGAGCATTATGAGAAACCTTCTGTAAAACGGAAAAAGAAATCAGAAGCGGCAAGAAAACGTAAGTATAAATAATTTACGTAATTTAAAAGCGGGCGTTGCGCCCGCTTTTTCGTTTTGTATGGACAATCGGGAAGGGAGGATTTCATGGCAGTTTTACAGCCGACGGCGGTATTCAAACACATCACAGATATTTCGCTTTCCTTTTTCGCGGAGCGTGATATCAAAGCCGTCATCCTCGATGTGGATAATACCCTGACTTCCCATAACAACCCAGTTCCGGCGGAAGGGGTAGCCCAGTGGCTTCAGCAGCTGAAATGCTGCGGCCTTGAGGTGGCGATTCTCTCCAACAACAGCGGCAAACGAGTGGCCCCTTTTGCGAAAAAGCTGGGGCTTGATTATGTCTCCCGGGCTTGCAAGCCCCTGACCTTCGGCGTGACTCGGGCCTGCAAAAAGTATCATCTTCCGCCCAAGCAGGTGGCCCTTATCGGCGACCAGATTTTTACCGATATCATGGGCGGCAACTTAAAAGGGGTCTGCACCGTTTTGGTGGAGCCTTACGAATTGGAGCACGGCTGGTTTTTCCGTTTGAAGCGAAAGCTGGAAAAACCTGTACTGCGGAAATATCGCCGCCTCTCCGGGAAACATTAAAAGAAAAGAGATTGTTGGAGGAACTCATGAAAATCCGATTTGGCACTGCCGGAAAATCCGACAGCTTTGAAAACCTGGGCTATAGAAAGACAACCGATATGCCGGCGTATTTAGCAGAGTTTGGACTCAATGCCTTTGAGTACCAGTGCGGCCGGGGCGTGCGGGTCAATGAGGAGGCCGTTAAGCAGCTCGGAGCCGACGCCAAAGAAAAGGACATCGCCTTGAGCCTCCACGCGCCTTATTACATCTCTCTTTCGTCGCTGGAAGAGGAAAAACGCTTAAACAGTATCCGCTACATCGTCGACAGCGCCAAGGCGGCAGAGCTGATGGGAGCCGACCGGATTGTGGTCCATTCCGGTTCCTGCGGAAAACTCAGCCGGGAAGAAGCATTGGTGCTTGCAAAAGATACCCTGCAAAAAGCCCTCAGTGCGCTGGACGAGCTGGGACTGGGCCACATCACCGTCTGCCCCGAGACTATGGGAAAAGTGAACCAGCTGGGGAACCTGGACGAAGTGCTTTCCCTCTGTGAGCTGGATGAACGGCTGATTCCCTGTATCGATTTTGGTCACCTTTACGCCCGTACCTTTGGAGAAATTCAGGGAAAAGATCAGTACCGGGAAATCCTTGAAGCAGTGGAGAATCGCTTAGGCCACGACCGGCTCCAGATATTTCATTCCCACTTTTCCCGGATTGAGTACACTGAAAAGGGCGGGGAAAAATGCCATCTGACCTTTTCGGATACGATTTACGGGCCCCCTTTTGAACCGCTGATGGATTTGGTGGCTGAGAAGGGCCTCACTCCCCGTTTCATTTGCGAATCGGCGGGCACTCAGGCAGAAGACGCAAAAACCATGATGGAATATTATGAGAATATCCTCAAATAATGGACAAGGGTTATCCCTTGGGAAAGGGCATCTATGAAAAAGCATATTTTGGTCATTCATGGGCCGAACCTGAACTTGGTCGGCGAGCGGGAAGTAGGAGTTTACGGCAGCGAATCCTTTGACTCCATCAACAAGGAAATTCAGGCTTTCGCTGAGAATCTGGGACTTTCCTGCGAGATTTACCAGTCCAATATCGAAGGGGAAATCATCGACAAAATCCAAACGGAGCGCCACCACTACGACGGCATTGTCGCCAACATGGGCGCTTACACCCATTATAGCTATGCCATCCGGGATGCCATCGCCAGTGTAAAAAAGCCCTGCATCGAGGTGCATATGTCCAATGTCCACAACCGGGAGGAATTCCGCAAGATTTCGGTGATCGCTCCGGTATGCGCCGGACAAATCAGCGGGTTTGGAAAATACAGCTACCTGTTGGCTATCGAGGGCCTCAACAAGCTGATTTAGTCTCGATTTTCCAGCTCATTACCTCAATTGACGGCGCAAATTGTAAAAAAATCGGTCATTTTTCTCAAAACAACGGATTTTAGGGACTTTTTTTGATTTTTCTATTGCAAAAACGCTGCAATTACGGTAAACTGTTAGATATGGAGGTTTCTGTCATTGCGGCGCGGAATCCTTTTCTTTGTTTATAGGTGCGCCCTGCTGTTGCGGGGATTGCTAACCCATAGAGATTCAAACAAAATGGAGGTTTATCAATGATATCAGCAGGTGATTTTAAAAACGGCTTGACCTTTGATATGGACGGAGAAGTCATGCAGATCGTGGAATTCCAGCATGTAAAACCCGGTAAA
>CABUOE010000068.1 GCA_902493155.1 uncultured Eubacteriales bacterium | reverse complement strand
TCATTTAGTCTGATATATGAAAGCCGAATAAGCGCGCCCTATTCAGCTTTATAGGAAATGGATGCAGGCTCGTATTCCTTGCCGTCGCCGTTGTAGAAACGGCTGAAAATCTCGTAAAACTCCAGCCTCAGCACCTGGATGCCCACGATAAGGCCCTCGAGACACATGACAAAGATGTTTCCGATTACCATAACGGCGACGGTGCCGCCTCCGCTCATCATTTCGCTGAGCGACATGACTACTGCCATCATACCGGCATGGGAGAGGATAAATCCGCCCACACGCAAAAAGCTCATGGTATTGGAAAGATAACTCAAAACATATTCAAACATCTCAAAGAAGTTTTCCAGGATAAAGGTTCCCACCCCGTCGGCGGGTTTTACATCTTTCCGTTTTTTCAGAAGCTTTCCAAGCGGCTCCCGCAGGAATATGAGCAAAACGGGGATAACGATGACAAAGGTGATGAACCAGGGGTTCAGTACATTGATATTGTAGAGCATCAGCCCCGCCACCGCGATGACAGCGCCCATGTAGAGCGTGAGTCCCGCAAGCCCGTTGTTTGAGAACACCGCCCGTTCGTAGTCCTTGTGCTTAAATCCGATACAGATGTTGATAATCATGGCGATGCAGATAACGCCGACGCCGATGAAAATTGCCGCCAAAAGCAGCAGGTTGGTGGTTCCCGCCTCGAATACCTTAAGGGGGAGGATTCCGCCAAGCCCTAAGCTCTCCCACATGGGGTCGAGCCATTCCTCGTAACCGAAAACTGAGCCGTAAATCAAACCGAAAACGGTGCTGGAAATTCCTAAGCGGAGCATGATCCGCCCGAAATCCATCTTTTTGGCAAGCCCTAAAAACAGTCCGATGAGAGCGATCACAAGCCCCTGTCCCACATCGCCGAACATGATGCCGAACATCAGGGTGTAGGTAATAGCCACCAACGTTGTAGGGTCAAAATCGTGGTAGGACGGCAGGCCGTACATACCCACAAACATCTGGAACGGTTTGGCGAAGCCTCTGTTGCGCAGCTTGGTGGGCGGAGTCAGCGCCGGGTTTGCATCCACGGGATTCAGCATGCAGGACACGCCGTCGATGTCGTTTAACGTGTCGGCAAACTTCCTCGCGTCCCGCGCCGGAACAAATCCCTCCAGATAAAAGCTGTTGTGAGCCACCGCCACATATTTCCTCATGGAAAAGGTATCCGATGCCGCTTTCAAAACGGTGAAGCAGGCGTTTAAACACTTTAGCTCTTCCTGTTTAATATCTGCGATCTGCTTTCTCACTTCAACGAGGCGTTTTTTGTCATTTTCCAGCATATCGCCGATCTGCTTGATGGCGATTTCCGGCTTGTTGTGAGCATAATCCGGAACCCGAAGCCGCTCAAAGTAGAGGGACTTGAAAATGTCGTCGATGGACTCGATCTGAGTGGCCGGGGCAAAGTAAACACCCCAGTAATACTCGCTGTCGTGGTCAAAGGTAAAGAAAAAGAAGGGCTTTTTGTCGTAGAAGTTGAGCTTCGGGAAGCTGTCGAAGGGCAGCCGCCCAAACCGGACTTTAACGTAATTGGAGGCGAACACTTCATCAAATGAGACATCCAATCCCTGCAAATGCTTGATGAGCATCAGCGCCTGTTCATACTGGCCGATTTCCTCTTTGAGGGTCTTCTTTTCCTGGGACAAAGCGGCGGCCTTATCCCGTATCCGTTTGATTTCGCCGTCCGCCGCTTCCGGCGTCAAGCCAACCGTATCTTCGGTATATTGGAGCTTGGCGTGGATATCCTGCGCCAGATCGTAGAGCTTTTTCAGGGAAGCGGCATAGGTGTTTTCCCCGTTCATCAAACTGAACGCTGTGGTTTTGTCCCCAGAGCTCAGGACGGTTTCCGGGTGAAATACCCCGCTTTGGATGCACTTTAAAAGGGTTTGATCGAGCTCCGGCAGATGGCCTACAATATCGACCAGCTGCATTTTTTCAATAGCCATTTTTCAGGTACACCACCTTTGTTTTTTGTGGTTATCATAAACCTCATAGGCAAACAGCAAAAGCTGTTTGCAAAGCGCCCAAAGAACGCTTTTTCTTACTTATCCGGTAAATTGTGGAAACATTGAATCCAAAAAGGCACAGCCTTTTTCGCGGCATGAGCCCCACGGATTTCGTCCACAAAATTTATGATTACAGTATCAGCAGACTGAGGATTTCATCCTGTGGCTGACCATACCGCACACCCTCAATCACCGTAATGATATTTTGTACTTCGATATTCCGCAAAGCGATAAACGCGTACATGGCGACTGCCGCTTTCGTCGTCCCGTGGAGCTGCCGCTTGTAGATGCGGTAGCAGTAGGAATGGGTGTAAAACTCCATAAACCCTTCCGGCACGCCCTTGCGGGTTTCCTCACCGGGCCGCACGATTTTTGCAATCCCGGTCATCTCGGCGATGGTTTTCGCCCCGAGGATTTTTTCCAGTTTCTCGTCGTTTAAGTGGTAACGGTACGGAAACAGCAAAGGCTTGATCTGTTCCGCGTCCATATGGTGAAAATACTTGAGGCGGAAGATGATTTCCACATTGTGCGCCTCGATCTCAGCCTGCATAATCTCTTTAAGGGCTTTTTTGGTTCCCCCTCTGAAATGCTGATCCACCGAATCGAACAAAAACTGGTAGTAATAGGAATATAGCGCAAACTCGCAGCGGAGGTAGTCCGCCGTGCCGTCCTCCCGGCGAAGGCGCTTTAAAATCGCCGCATAAGGCGTTCCGGACAGCACCTCAATCAAGCCGTCGAGGTTTTTGACCTGGGTGAGCACCATTAGATTGAAAGAAGTATGATGCATCAGGTAAGACGGCATCTCGATGATAAAGCCTTCTGTCTGCCCTGCGCCTATGAGCATCAGGCAGCGGAGAATTTCATCCACCTCCACCTTGGTCAGGATAAAATCATAAAAGCCGTTGTCGGAAAAATCATACCGGCGCAGGGAGGAATACTTGTAGTACAGATCCTTTTTGATGAGCGACTCCAGCTGGCCGCGATGGATTTCCGTCTCGTTGATGTTTTTCAGCGCCTTCTGATAAGAGGGATTCTCTTTTAAAAAGGCGGCTACTTCTCCAACATCGGATTTTCGTGCCATCTGCGAGAAGTCGGAGGGAGTCAGCCGTTTACCGAAAATGGCGTGAACCTTGGTTAGGATGGCATTGCTGGAGAAAGAATTGAGCATCTGTTTCCATCTCCTTTAGCCGTTGAGGACCGATTCAACGATTTGGCGCAGCCATTCGTCTTCCCGGCTCTCAAATTGTTCCGCCAGTTTCTGGGTAGCGGCATTTGCAGTTGCACGGATTTTTTCCACTTCGCTGTTTTCTTCCTGTTTGCGGGAATCGCGCACTTTCTGCACCTTTTCCTCAAAGACGGCGCGCTGTGCCCTTTGGATTTCGGCAACCTGCCCGTCTAGTTTTTCTTTCATGTGATCCCGGTCCTCGTAAGCCTGCCTAAGCTTCTGCTGTGCGCGGGCGTCGATGTCCAAAATCTGGTGGATAATATCATCCATTCGAAATCACCTGGCCTTTCCCGGTTGATGCAGAATGAAAAACATCCTGCCATTCTATTATAAACCATTATCTGTAAAAGAAACAAAGATTCAAAAGGAAAATCCGCGTTTTTGCTATGCACCTAATCATATACCCAATCCTTCAAATTTACAATAGATTTCCTACTGAAAAAGGCTGAGCAAATAAAGGAGTTTTTTGTACAAAATATATATAAAATACGAATAAAAATCTTTTGAAACCTCGGATTTCCATCATTTATCTATGAAAAACCCTGCTCCGCAATCGCTGGGGAATTCATAGGCTCCCGCCGCAAGATTTACCTCTGTTAAACATGCACAATCGGGGGCGCAGGAACGCTTAAACTGGTTCTGCACAAACCGGCGAAGGAACAGCTTAGCGCACCGGTGAATCTCCTCGGCAGACAGGCCCGGAAACGCCTTTTGAGCGTAGAATTCCAGCGACTGAGCCGATAAACCGTACTGCAGGAAATAGTAGAGGAAGAAATCGTGAAGCTCATACGGTCCTAAGATTTCCTCGGTTTTCTGGGCGATGCTGCCCTTTGCGTCGGCGGGGAGCAGCTCAGGGCTGATGGGCGTGGCCAGAATATCCCGCAGGACATCGGCGCAGGAGGCAAAGCGCCCGCTTTCCGCCAAATGGGAAACCATCTGCCGCATCATGGTTTTGGTGACGCATACGTTGACGTTATAGTTGGCGATGTGATCCCCCGCAAAGGTGCAAAAGCCCAGCGCCGCTTCAGACAGATCCCCCGTCCCCACGACGATGCCGCCAATCTGGTTTGAAACGTCCAGTAAAATTTGAGTCCGCTCCCGAGCCTGGGCGTTTTCGTAGGCGGTATCGTGTTTTTGCGGGTCCTGGCCGATGTCTTTAAAATGCTGGAGCACCGCGTCCCGGATGGGAATTTCCCTGACCGTACAGCCTAAGCCCTTCATCAGCTTCAGGGCGTTTTCATAGGTGCGCCCGCTGGTGCCGAAGCCCTGCATCGTCACCGCAACTACGTTTTCTGCGGGCAGATGCAGTAAATCCATGGCTTTTTGGCACACCAAAAGCGCCAGTGTGGAGTCGAGCCCTCCCGACACGCCGAGCACCGCCTTTTGAACGCCGATATTCCGCAGCCGTACAGCCAGCGACGACGCCTGGAGGACAAAAAGCCGGTCGAAAAAGTCCGCGCTGTCCTTCGGCAGATAGGGATCGGCGCTGACGGCGAGCTCTTCCCCGTCGCAGCGGGCAATTTCCAGACGCGGAAGCTCCTTCTCCGGCGCAGAAGGCAGGCCGTGATTGCCCTTGTATCCCTTGATGAGCTCCGGGTCTACGAGGGCCTCATAGCAAACCGCCTCCATGGTATCTTCTTTTGAAAAGAGCTTTTCTCCCAGGAAATAGTCTGCCGCGGCCGCCTCGAAAAGATAGGGGGCGGAAGTGTCCCCAGCCCCGCCGTTTACATATAATACGCGGCATCCCAACAACCGGGAAGCAGTTTTAAGCACTTCGTCCCGCCGCTCCCGGCTCACCGTGGTAGCCGGCGCCTGTTCGCAGACCAGCAGCAGATCGATCCCCTCATTCTCCAGCGCCCCCAGGTCAAACGCCAGCCTCCCGCTTCCCGCTGTGTACAGGCAGGCCCTCAGACCGCCCAAATCTATAAGCTGATAATCACCCAGCGGCACCTTTGCAACATTTTCTCCCCCAGAAAGCACCTGATAACAAACTCTCCCGTTTGCATCATAGCATCCTGACAGCAAAACAGCATCGCGCGTCGCCTCCCGAAGCCGCGAAGCCGCCTGTTTTACCGCATCGGCCCACCCTTTGTTACAGGCGAGCTTTCCCACGTCGCCGCCCAGGCAGTACGGGGGCAGCACCAAAACGCCGCAGCCTTTGTGGGCTTCCAGCAAGGGAAGCAGCTCATCCGCTGTTTTTTCCGGGGTTCCAAGAACCACACGATTTGATAATATCCCTATCTTGATCCATGAAGGCATTCCTTTTCCTCCAATCCTGTCTGTAACCGAACTTTTCCGATTTCAACATCACAACAAAAAGCGCCCGTAGGCGCTCTCTCAACAGTTTTGGTGTTCACTGTATTTAGTATATCATATTTTGGAGAAAAATACCAGTCTTTCCCGGTTCGAAAATTTTTCCCATTCATTTTCCGTCTAGCAGAAGCCCCCAAACATCTAAACACCAGCAGAAAAACAAAAGTTGCCTCAAAATCGGCTGAACGAGAGGGTTTTTTCCCGCCCAATCAGAAATAGCCTTATTCCGCTTTAACTTTGACAGTTAACTACTTAATTTTAAAATAATATCTTACCGCTTCACCAATATTCCTACTATATTTTATCACGCAGCATAAGAGTCAAGAGCTTTTCAGAAATTTTTATATTTCCCTTGACATTTTTAGATCAATTGCATATAATAACAATTGAACAGATGCTCATATGTTTATTTGATAAAATAAAAGGAGAATTCTTATGGAACTGGAAAAATCTTTGGAGCATACCTGCTGTCTGGACGGACATCACCATGAGAGTATTCCCGACGTGACCCAGAAGATACCCGATGACGATACCATCTTTGAAGCCAGCGAATTTTTTAAGGCCCTGTCCGACAGCAGCCGCCTGAAAATCATCACCTCCCTGTTGACCCGTGAATTGTGCGTTCAAGATATCTCTGAGCGAGTTTCCCTGTCCCAGTCTGCTGTTTCCCATCAGCTGCGGGTACTGCGGGCAGCGCGCATCGTCAAATACCGCAAAGACGGTAAAATGGTCTACTACTCCATCGACGATGAGCACATTGCAGAGATTATCGGAACCACGATCTACCATTTATCGGAACAACCTGCAAGATAGAAAGGAAGATCCTTTGAAAGGTTGCTTTCAAACATGAAGTTTTGTGCCTTTGCCGCAAAAGGATGGCGGCAATTTTGCAAGGGAAACGATGACCAATTTACTTTGTTCATTTAAAAGCGTGCATCATCGTTTACCCAGGCAAAACATCCGGAAAGGAATGTTGATTGATATGAAAGAAGCCAGCCACAAAAGCTCCCGCGAACATTTGGAAGAATCCTGTACCGGCAGCGCCTGCCAGGAAGAGCATAAACATACCCATTCCCATGAACATCACCACGAGGAATCCTGCCATTGCGGCCATGAGCAATCCCATCCCCACGACCATCCTCCCGGATGCGATTGTCCCCTTTGCCGGGAAGGCGGCGGCTGCTCCTGCGGCCACGACCACGGAAGCCATGAAGCCAGTAAAAAAGACTTGATTTTCTTAGGAATTGCCGCAGTTTTAGTAGCGGTGTCTTTCTTTCTCCCGTTTTGGTGGCTGAGGCTCGTCGTTCAGGCAGCAGCAACCCTTCTGGCCGGTTATGACCTGCTCATCGCCGGTGTCAAGGGCCTCTTTAAGCTGTCCTTGGACGAAATGACGCTCATGTCCATCGCCGTTATCGCCGCTTTCGCCATCGGGGAGGGCTTTGAGGGAGCGCTGGTTACCATCCTCTTTAAAATCGGCGAATTCTTTGAAGACAAAGCCGTTCAGAACAGCCGTCAACGAATCGACGCGTTGGTGAACATCGTACCGGAAAACGCAAATCTTGTTTTGCCCGACGGCTCGGTTCAGGAAACCGCTGCCAAGGGAATTGCCGTCGGTGACACCATCCTTGTAAAGGCCGGCGACCGGGTTCCCCTGGACTGCACCATTCTCGAAGGCGGCAGCGACATCGACACTTCCGCTGTCACCGGTGAAAGCGTTCCCGTCCGCTCCGAAGCGGGCGACCTCCTCCTCTCCGGCATGATTAACTTAAACGGCGCACTGAAATGCCGGGTAGAAAAGAGCTACGAAAACTCTACTGCCAACAAAATCGCGGAACTGGTCAAAGACGCCACCCGGGAAAAAGGCAATACCGAACGGTTTATCACCAAATTCTCGAAAATTTACACCCCTGTGGTAGTAGGGCTGGCGGTGCTGATCGCCGTTTTACCGCCCCTGTTTGGATTGGGCGAATTCGTCACCTGGCTGAACCGCAGCCTTATTTTCCTGGTGGCCTCCTGCCCTTGTGCCCTGGTGATTTCGGTCCCCTTAACGTTCTACAGCGTCATCGGCACTGTTTCCAAAATGGGCGCCCTCATCAAAGGCTCCAAGCACGTGGAAATCCTGTCCAAGGCCAAAAACTTCGTCTTTGACAAAACCGGCACCCTGACAACCGGCAAAGTGACGGTATCGGCTTACGACACGCTGTCCGCTCTGGACAAAGAAGAAATTCTCCGCCTGGCCGGCATCTGCGAAAGTGTCTCCGCCCACCCCATTGCCAAAGCGGTTATCGAAAAAGCAGGCGCCTCCCTTCCCGCTCCCGACGAGGCGGAAGAAATCGCCGGCAAAGGCGTCAAGGCCGTGGTGGACGGAAAAACCTACTACTGCGGCTCCTACAAACTGCTAAACGACCGGGGCATCCCGCTGGATGCCGCTCCCGCCGCCAACCTGTACCTTTCTGATGAAACGTCTCTTCTCGGTTACATCCAGATCGGTGACACGGTGAAGCCCGAGGCCCAGGCGGCCCTTGTAGGCTTAAAGGCGCTGGGCGTACAGAAAACCGTCATGCTCACCGGAGACCGGAAGGATCAGGCGGAATTAACTGCCAACGTCCTGGGGATAGACGAATTCCACAGCGATTTACTCCCCCAGCAGAAGGTGGAAAGCCTTATGGCTGTGAAGCAGTCCGGCGTCACCGTATTCGTCGGAGACGGCATCAACGACGGACCCGTCCTGGCCGCCGCCGATTTGGGCATCGCCATGGGCATGGGCAGCGATTTGGCCACCCAGACCGCCGACATGGTGCTCATGTCCAACAACCTGAAAGGGATTCCCGCCGCCATCCGCGCCTGCCGCAAGGGGATGCAGATCGCACGGGGAAACATTGTTTTCATCCTGATCGTCAAGGCGCTGGTGCTCACGCTGGGCGCTTTGGGGTACGCCCCCATGGCGGCCGCCATCTTCGCTGACGTTGGCGTCACCCTCATCACGGTGCTCAACTCGCTGCGCATCCTCAAGGTGAGGAAGGAGTAAATCCCGCAGATTCAAACAGCCGCTGGAAATCATTCCAGCGGCTGTTGCCTTTTTTGCTAGCTATCCGCAAGCAATTCTCAATCAAAAATCCGGTATAGTAAAGGAAAGGGGGATTGCACATGAAGCAAAAATCGCTGACGGTTCGGCTGGACGACGAATTGCTCTGCAAAATCCGATACGTGGCAAGTTACAAAGGACGGTCGATGAACCAGCAAATTATTCAGTGGGCACGAAAGCATATCTATCAATTTGAAAAGCAGGTGGAACTCATCAAAATTGACTGTCAGTAAAAAGCAGTATCCCAGAATTGGGATACTGCTTTTTTCGTTCCAATCTCGATTCCTTATTTCAAATACCCGTCGATGACCTTCTGGGCATTTTCAGTGTCATCGGTCACGCAGACCGCCACGTAGCGGCCCTTCTGCTCCACAATGGCCTTGTCGAGCCGCTTGACTTCCTCGGGAATGTAGCTCTCGAAGGCTTCCCGCTGATTTTTGATGTGTTCCTCGGCAACCGCCTTCATCGTTTTGGCCGTTTCCTCGTCCTTCGCCTCGAAAACAGCGGCTTCCTCTGCTGTGGCTCCGCTTCCCATATACATAGCCACGCTTTCAATGCCGTCCGGCATGAGATAGATCATATCCGCCACATCTCTGCTGATAAGGACGATGTCATCCTGATAGCTGACCTGCTCCGCCATATCCTTTGCCATGGCGTTTACATCAACCGTCAAGTCCTTCCCGCTGCCGCAGCCCGCCATCGAGATGCAGACCACCACAGCCGTCAAAAAAGCGCATAATTTTCTCATTTCAGTTCCTCCCTGTCTCATGTATTCTGTCGTTATCGGCCCATGTTCTCAGCCGTATGGTTTTTCAGATAATCCAGCCATTTGGCGCAGTACTCTTTGTTGAGATGCACCCCGTCGGTGGACGCTTCGTCGGGCAGGTATCCGCTGCCGTCCGCCACCGCCTCGGCCACATTGAGGTAATACACCTTTTTCTCTTCCGCCATCTTCTGAATCAGGCCGTTATACTCGTTGATTTTTTCCATGTTGTAGATTTTGTCGCTGTTTGATTTTTTCTCGCTGACCGGCAAAATCGATTGGATGTAAATTTCAGCATCCGGCTTGATTTCCTTGATTTTATCCACAAGCTCGCCGTACTTTTCGATAAAAATATCGCTGTAGGCCCATCCCAGCTCGTTGACCCCAAGCATGACATACACCTTTTTGAAGGTAGTATTCTGGGCCAAAGCGTCCATAGCGGACATTTTCACCCCGTTTACCTCGATATCGGCCTTGGTAAAGGCGGTGTCAACCTTGAGGCCTTTATCCATATAGGCAGTCGCATTGCTGAGGCCGTTATAGATGATAAATCCCTGGGTCCGAGAATCCCCGATGAATACCGCATCGTCAAAATAGCTGTTGTCCACAGCCGCCCCTGTGGGAACCGAGGCTGCGTAGTCGTATTCCTTATAGGTGTTATTGTTTCCCACCGCCTCGCTGGACTGCTCCACAGCGGACGCACTGCCGGACTCCGACGGCATATCTTTCGAGTTCTCCGGAATGCTGCTATCGGTGGACGGCTGGGAATCGGAAATCGAAACGGAACTGTCAAGCGGCTCCTGAGAAGAAGGCTCATCCTGCCCGCAGGAGGAAAATCCCGTTGTAATGAGAACTGCAGCCAATAAGGCCCCTACTCTTCTCCTCCAGGCAAATCTATTTATAACAGACTCTATCATCTGCAAATCTCCTTATGACTACATATTTTCCCGGTATTCGCCGGACGAGCAGCTTTTATCCCCCCATATGATGCTTTTATCCAACGTCCTGCAAACATTTTACCCCTACGGCGATACCGTCTTTATCATATGCATTTTATCAAGCCGCATACTGCGGCCAACAATTTTCTGTGAAAACCTTTCTGGCTGCGTTTATTATA
>CABUOE010000067.1 GCA_902493155.1 uncultured Eubacteriales bacterium | reverse complement strand
CGCCCACACTTTTCAAGTTGTAGGGTTTTCACCATTTTACCTCATTTCTAACAATTCTCGATTAATGCGGCTTGGCGCTGTGTGGGCGTGGCAGATGGCGATGGCCAGGGCATCGGCCACGTCGTCGGGCTTAGGGGTTTTCGTCAGGCAGAGGATTTTCTTCGTCATCTCAATTACCTGCTTTTTGACGGCCCGGCCGTAGCCGACCACTGCCTGCTTCACCTGAAGAGGGGTGTACTCGTAGCAGGGAATCTTGGCCTGCCTGGCCGCCAGCACGATGACGCCCCGGGCCTGGGCCACGTCGATGGCCGTCTTTTGGTTGGAGTTGAAAAAAAGCTTCTCCACCGCCATAGCCTCGGGCTTGTACACGTGGATGAGCTCCATGAGCTGGTCGTAAATCTCCGAAAGCCGTTCGGAAAACTCCATGCCCGCCGGAGTGGTGATAGCCCCGTATTCGATGGTGCGGAAAGTTCTGCCGTCGTATTCGATGATGCCGCAGCCCACGATGGCGTAGCCGGGGTCAATACCCAGGATCCGCATGGTGTTACCTGCCTTTCTTCAGGGAACAGATGCCGGCAGGCAGCCCGCTCCCATTTCAATGCATTATTAGAATATTATAGCACAATCGTTTTAATCTGACAAATCTTTTTTGCAAATATTGGCTTTCTGCACAACGCCGAAAAGAGCGGAAAACACCCTTTCTGCCCCGCCTCAAAATAGTCACTAAAATTTCGCTGTTTTTCGACAATTTTTGGCGGGGTTGACGAAGATTCCGAACCTTTTGTGAATCCTTGAAAAACCCGCATTGACAAACCGATTAGCCTGGGGCTACAATGATACCGGTATTGACTGACGAAGGAAAGGGGCATTGCTTTGAACTGGATTGCGGACTACCACATGCACACCCACCATTCCCCTGACTCCCGTTCCACCATCGCGGAGATGGCGGCCTCCGCCCGGCTGCGGGGGCTCAGTGAAATTGCTATCACCAACCATTTTGAGTTTTTCCCGGACGGACAAGAACATGGTTACACCATCGAAAATTTCGAGGACTACCGGGAAGAACTGCGGCAATTCCGGGAGCAATACCCAAGCGCCATGCCCGTCCGGTTCGGGTTGGAAGCAGGTCAGCCCTTTGAAAACCCCTCCTATACCCAAGAACTAATGGAGACCTTTTCCTTCGATTTCGTCCTGGGTTCGGTTCACGATTTAGGTGACATCGACCTCTACGTCGCCGATTACACGAAACAGAACCTTCCCTGGTTCTGCCGCACCTATCTTGACGCCCTCTACCGCCTGGCGGACGAGTGCGATTACGACTGTTTGGCGCATATCGACCTTATCAAGCGCTACGCCGCCTTCCGGGGCCTAAAAGCCGATCTGATGGACTACCCCGACGAGCTCACTGCGGTGCTCAAGCGGGTTATCGAACGGGATAAGGGCATCGAAATAAACACCTCCGGCATCCGGCAGAACGTGGGGGAAATGCTGCCCGGCCTGTCGATTTTAAAGCTTTATAAAAGCCTAGGTGGAAAAATCCTCACCATTGGCTCAGACGCCCATAACCCCCACGACGTAGCCGCTGATTTGGAAGCGGGCTACGAGCTTCTAAAGCAGGCGGGATTTGTGTATGTCTGTTCTTTTGAAAACCGAAAACCCTTCTTTCACCTCATCGAAAATTATAATTAACTACCGCTTTGGGAACATTTTCCGCTTCCAAAGCGAAATAGGCCCCCCGGCTTGCCGGGGGGCCTATTGTCAGTTCATCTGAAGGGCCATCTGTCGGTCCATCATCGAAATCGAAGCGACCTCTTCGCCGTTTAAAGTAAACTGGATGATCACCTGGTTTTTCAGTCCCATATCCCGGTCGAGATTATTTTGGTCGGGAGCGATCATCTTTTTCCGGGCCATGTCGTACTGGTAGCTGAGGCTCAGTTCCGACCGGATTCCCGGGTATTCGCCGTAGGCATCCAGCACCTCTTGGACGGTTTTTCCCGCTTCCAGTCCCCGAGGCGTCTGATAGGCACCCGCCGACTGCGCGTTCAGCATCACTCCGGCAACCGTCTGCTGGTCGGAGACGTTTTCCGCGCTTTCTGTTTCATTCCTGCGGTAGAAAACGCTGATTTTACCCTCGTCGTAGGTAATTGCCGCCGACTGAACAGCGTTTTCCTCCCCTTGACCCAGGATTCTCTCCACGTCGGTTCGCTTCATGCCGTACTCGATTTTCGCCCCGTCGGAAATCCGCACCGCACCGATGTCCGCTTTGGTCATCACGTGTGGCTTAAAGTCCTTCCCGCCGCAGGACGCCATCAATATCATGGTCACAACAGCCAGACAGGCCGTTAAAATCTTCTTCATCTCCATCAAACCTTTCTGTTCCGTCGCCCGCTCTCGATCAAGCGGAACATGTTTTCCCATTCTATCAGAAGACGGTTTCAAAATCAACGGTGGATTTTTGACCAAACGGTAAACTTCCCTCTTTTATGCCTCTCTATGTCAAAAAGAGCCTATTTTTCTCTAGTAAATAGCCGACGGCATAGAGCGTGTAATTCATCTTCCTTGAACTGATTCTGGATGTACCCTGCAATCTTTTTTGTGTTCTTTCCTTCTGTACCCACATAGTATCCTTCTCCAGAAACTCCGATTTCCATGCCTGTATTTCTCTCTTGTGAATGAGTATGCTGCTTTTTTCTTGAAATACCCCATAAATCCTGTTACTTTTTCAGCGGTATCCAGCAATTGCGGGCAGATGCCGGACGGACACTACTCTGAAACCTTGTTGTATCATAATAAAAAACAGGAACCTGTTGAGTCTAGTCTCAGCAAGTTCCTGTTTTTGGTGTTTTCCTTGTTTTGTTCCAACTCTTTACCGCAGCGGGGGCAGTATTCGATGTATCAGTCTCGCAGAAGCAAAAATCAGGTAAAGTTCCAGGAGGAAAACGGTTAACAGTCGTCCGAGTTATCAATCGGGCAAATTTCGTCTATTTTTTGACGGATGAGTTTTAAGTCCTCATAGGCAGGCCGTTTTTTCATCGGATCCCGCAACAGGGCGGACGGATGGTAGGTGGCGATCATCCAGAAGCCTTTCCGCTCGTACCAAATACCGTGCTCCCTGGTAATTTTGAACGCCGGATCGATGAGGGTCTGAGCAGCGATCCTTCCTAAGCAGACGATGATTTTCGGCTGCACCAGCAACGTCTGATACCGCAAAAAAGGCATGCAGGCCTCTTTTTCGTCAGTTGCCGGATCCCGGTTTCCGGGCGGGCGGCATTTGACGATGTTTGCTACGTAGACATCAGCCCTCTGAAGCCCGATGGACATAAGCATCTTATCCAACAGCTGCCCCGCAGGCCCTACGAAGGGAATTCCCTGCCGGTCCTCCTGCTCGCCGGGACCTTCTCCCACGAGCATCACGTCGGCGCTGGGATTTCCATTTCCGATGACCACATGGGTTCGGGTGTTCCCAAGTTTACAGCGGGTGCAGTGTAAACAGGCTTGTTCCAATGTTTCCCAGGTGCGCACCGGCATTACCTCCTTTTATTTTACGATTATTTAATTACGGTATCAGGGGCAGACGCGGATTTATCCGCCGCCGTTCTGCGCCAGCAGAACCGGGCAACGGTAAAATGTTCTTACCGTTCCGCGGCAGCGGGACATAAGCGTCTTTCAGACGCTTATGTAAACGGCGGGTACGCCGTTTTCTGGTAAGGTTATTATACCGCGCCCGCAAATTCCTTATGGAATTTGAAGGCGGATTTATCCGCCGCCGTTCTGCGCCAGCAGAACCGGGCAACGATAAAATGTTCTTACCGTTCCGCGATAGCGGGACATAAGCGCCTTACAGGCGCTTTATAAACGACGGGTACGTCGTTTTCCGGTAAGGTTATTATGACATAAATGAAAGCACTTGGCAAGAAATTTTCCATTGCCAAAAATCCCCTTCCAAGCATATGATGAAACACCAAACACCTAAAACAGAAGGAGATGTTTTTGCGAAGCCTCAGAGGTGGAGTAACAAAAATAAACCTTGAATATTTGAACGGGAGATTTTTTATGATTACCATCAGTCTCTGCATGATCGTCAAAAATGAAGAGGCCGTTTTAGAAAGATGCCTCAAAAGCGTGGGGGACATCGCCGACGAAATTGTCATCGTGGACACTGGCTCCACCGACGGCACCAAGGAAATCGCCGAACAGTACGCCGATCTGGTTTGCGATTTTGCCTGGAGGGACGATTTTGCCGCTGCGCGGAACTATTCCTTTTCCAAGGCGACCAAGGAGTACATCTTATGGCTGGATGCAGACGATATTTTCACCGACAAAGACCGGGAATCCTTTTTGCAGCTGAAAGAATCCCTGCCGTCCACCACCGATATCGTCATGATGAAATACCACACCGCCTTCCACGAGGACGGCACTCCGTCTTTCAGCTATTACCGGGAGCGGCTCATCAAAAACAACGGAGAATTTTTCTGGGAGGGGGCCATTCACGAGGTAATCACCCCCAGGGGGAATATCGTATACTCCGAGACGGCGGTAACACATCAGAAAATCGGCCCCGGCGACCCGGACCGGAATCTGCGCATTTTTCAGTCGATGCTGGCGGGAGGCGCTACTTTAGAGCCGAGGCAGCAGTTCTATTACGGCCGGGAGCTCTACTATCACGGGCGCTATGAGGACGCTATCGGGGTATTTCGGGAATTTTTAGACAGTGGGCAGGGCTGGGTCGAAAACTGCATCGACGCCTGCCGGATAGCGGCCGACTGCTATTACGCCCTAAACAACCCGGACAGCGCTCTTAATATGCTGCTGCGGAGTCTCGTCTACGACGCGCCCCGGGCGGAAACCTGCTGTGACTTGGGAAAGCACTTTATGGACCGAGGACAGCTGCAGACAGCCATCTTCTGGTACGAGACCGCCGCTTCCCGCCCGCGAAACGACCAGTCCGGCGGGTTTGTGCTGACCGACTGCTACGACTATATCCCCTATCTTCAGCTCTGCGTGTGTTATGACCGGCTGGGGGAACACGAAACCGCCTTCCGGTACAACGAAAAGGCGGCGGAGATAAAGCCTCAATCGGAAGCGGTCAAACTGAACCGGGATTACTTTGCAAAGCTGCTGTCGGACTGAGGCTCCTTGGAATCCAAGGCTGCTTTGTCCTGCTGTTCTCTAACGACCTGCCGATAGAGGCGGTCGAAGTAAATCGAAAGCTTTTTCAGCGTCTGCGTATCGATGGAATAGAACACTTTTCGTCCGGAGGTACGGGCAGCGAGGAGCTTTGCCTCACAAAGCATATTCATATGGTAAAACAGCGTGTTGTTTGAGACATGGAGTTCGTTGGCAATCTCGGTGGCGTAAAGCTCTCGCCCCCGGAGGACGGAAAGGATGTCCAGCCTCCGCTGCTCGCTCAGAGCGTTGCCGATAAGTTGGAGGTCGGGCGATTCGGGATTGGTTGCCTCCAATGGGGAGCAGGCGTTGCAGCCGATGATGATTTCCAGTTCTTCCGGTTTATCAAATACCCGCACCAAACCGTCCGGGAGCATGCAGATAGAGTAACGGATGGTCTCCTTCCCTTCCACCGGCATATCCAAAAGCCTAAAAAGCCTTTTTTCGTCCATATTTTCCGCGGTATTGAGGCTGCTTGTCCCGGAAGTCCACAGATTCAGCTTTTCCAGGAGCTTTGCGCACCGCAGAAAACTTTGGTGAAGTTCCCTTAGGTAATGCTCTCCATCCAAGCAGAGGCTCAACAGATAAAACTGGTATTTTTCTTCCAGCTCGAAGGAGCGAATCAGCGAAAGCAGCTTGCCGCTGTCGTGAAGCCGATTTTCATATTCTGCCAAAGGGGCGCAACGGCCGTCGAAAATCCGCAGTACCCGCGCCGAAAAATAGCCAGGTTCCATCCGGCGGATC
This sequence comes from uncultured Eubacteriales bacterium, assembly GCA_902493155.1. GTDB lineage: Bacteria > Bacillota > Clostridia > Oscillospirales > Ruminococcaceae > Fumia. Next base: position 4,658 of record CABUOE010000067.1, on the reverse strand, counting down.
CAGTCGAGGAAAGCAGAAATAGACGAAAAATGGAAAAGTCCCTTAGAGGCTTGGATAAAACGATTAAAACAGCAATCCCCTTTGTAAACGGAAAAAAGGACGCTGAGAACCGGTTCCTGTGGCATCTGCGCTTGCTGAAAGCCTTCGCACACCATCCGATGGCGGCCTTCGACAAAAAGGGTCTGCTCATTGGCCGCTCTGAGGCACCCGGAATAATCATACCGGATCATCTGTGCATAAATGAGATCAATGATTCTGCCGGGGATCGGATCGTAGGTTATCATGTCGGAACTCCTTTCCATGCGGGCAGCTGCGCCTAAAGTCAGAAACCCGCTCAGTCGTTTACCACTTCATTATACCTCTTTTTTAAGTTATTTCAATAATTTTAGAAAATTATTTTCTAAAAAATATGCACTATATATTTTGGAAAAACACAGGCCTGGGAGTTCCCAAGCCTGTGTTTTGCATGATGGGTATTCGAATTTTTGATGGATCTGAGATCATGTTGCAAAGAAATCATAGCATAATCAATTTGCGAAATTTGTCGAATTTTAGCTTTTCTCTTTTTTTAATCCAACTTTTTGCTTGTTGAGCATATATTTCGTCGAATTTTGAAAAGTGGCAAAGAAACGTGAGGAGTGTTTTGTTGCAAAAATGTCGAAGGCTTTACTATTTGTCTTCGCAAAAAAATGACTGAGTGACAGCAATTAAAACGGCAAAAAGAAAAAGGGCTGTTGTAAAATAGCCCCTTTAAAAAATAATATATAAAGACTGTATCAACCCGCTTCTAAAGAGAATTTTCCCTGTAAAGCAGGTCGATGTAGGACATCGACTCCTAGGTTTCTGTCTGTAATTGTGGAAATTGCTATCCTAAATTTGTTTTGCAGCGCCCTCTTTTGGCTGTGAGGGATTTCTGTTACTGGTTTTTAAGCATCCTGCCAGGCCTTGCAGACGTCGATCCAACCTAAGCTTTGGGAATACTCAAATAGTTCGTCGCAGTTTAGGGGGATAGCGCTGTTACTGCTGCCGCAGGCAGGGTAAACGGTATCGAACCGCTTAAGGGATATATCGGTGTAGACCTTGGCGGTCTCCTTGACGGCGAAGGGGCAAACGCCTCCCACCGCATGGCCGCACAGTTCCAGCACCTGATCGGGGGTGAGCATTTTCGCTTTCATTCCGAACTGGGCCTTAAACTTTGCGTTGTCCACCTTGGCATCGCCGGCGGCGACAATGAGGATACAGCCATCCTCCGAAAGGAAAGAGAGAGTTTTGGCGATGCGGGCGGGCTCGCAATCAAGCGCCTGAGCCGCCAGCTCAACCGTAGCGCTGGAAACATCGAATTCCCGGATACGATCGTCGATTCCGTGTTGTTTGAAAAATTCCCGAACAAGTTCAATTGCCATGAGAAACGACCTTTCTTCTGATAAAATTTACTGCAAAGCAGAGCGTAACGTCCGAACGAGCACCTGCCCCAGCAAAACGCCTAAAAGGCAGCAGCCTACGCTCAAAGCGGCATACAGTATTCCCATTCCCGTTTTTCCGCTCTGCAAAAGCTCCATAGTCTCTAGGGAAAAGGTGGAAAAAGTGGTAAAGCCGCCACAGACGCCGGTTTTTAAAAACAGCTGGAGGGTAGGCATCAGGCTGCCGCTTGTCCGAGGAATTTCCGCCAGCGCGCCGATTGCCACCGCGCCCAAAAAGTTGACAGCAAGGGTCAAAAGAGGAAAAGAAATCCGCTCCGATAACGGCAGGGAGCTTATAAGGAAGCGGCAAACGGCGCCGAGAAATCCACCCGCTCCCACCGCCAAAATTTTCATCCACATTTTTTCGTCCCCAATCCCAACCTGTTTATTTACAATACTTTTTCATTTTACCGTAGCAGTGCATAAAAATCAACCGCTTTTTTTCAAAATTATTTCGATTTGCTTCCACAAAACGACAGTTTTTTTAATTTTATTATGTTAACATAGTTTTCGCAGCAAGGTTCTAACTCTTCCAAGTATTTCAATATCCTTTTACAAAGCGAAATCCCCAGGACGCCCCCTGGGGATTTCGCTTTTTTCAGGAAGGAAAATCTTTAATTTCACAGCGCAAAAACGCTATTTTCCCTGGCGCAAAGTAACTAAAACCATCTCCGGGCGGTTGAAAACCCGGAAAGGAAAGCCGCTGTTGCCTAAACCCCGGCTGATGTTCATGCCGCGGCCGGATTTGGTGGGCAGGCCCTCGGTGTATTTGCCGAAAAAGCCCTGGTTAGGGGCGAGGACTCCCCCGAGACCCGGTATTCGCATCTGACCTCCATGGGCGTGGCCGCAAAAGGTAAGGGAAAAGCCTGCGTCCACATACCATTCGAAAAGGTCGGGCCGATGGGAAAGGAGTATCGAAAAGGGGGTCTCCACCTGACCGGCCAGTTCCCGGAGCCTGTCGTGAAAGTTCTCTTCCGCCCGCCTACCATCTTGGGGCAGGTCGGAGAATGCGTTTGCGTTTTGAATGCCAGCCAAGGTAATCACGTCGTCCCCGCTGTGGATTTTCATCGTTTCATCGTCCAGCACGGCTACTCCGCAGTGCATCAGTTCCTCCCGGAACCGGTCGTAGTAGCCGGAGGTGATTTCGTGGTTGCCGCAGACAAAAAAGGTAGGGGCAATCCGGGCGGCGCCGTTTGCCAGATCGAGGGCGGGGCCGATTTGCTCGAAGCGGGTCCGGCGCTTATCGATCAAATCGCCGGTGATGACGATCAGGTCGGGAGAGGCGTCGGCGCAAATTTTTAGGAGCTTTTCCTGACGGGTGCCAAAGCTTTTGTTGTGCAGGTCGGAAATGTGCAGGATGCGGTAGCCGTCAAAGCCCTGGGGCAGGTCGCTGCTTACAAATTCCCGCTGGGTCAGCCCGATGAGGTTGTTCTCCTGCCACAAAAATATCCCGATGAGGCACAGCGCCCCCAGGATTCCCAGGACGGTCCAGATGTTTAAGCCCATCAAAAAGTTTTTCATACCGTTTTCTCCTGAATTGTCAATATTTCTCTATGAGGGTTCCCCTAATGCCATTCTATGATGCATTAGACCGAAAACTGCTTTTTGAGCAGGACTTCCGCCTGTTTCGGGAGGTACAGGTGTGAAAAAATAGTCTCCCAGTCGAAAACACCAAAGAAAACGTCCCGGAAACATTGCATTTCCTCCGACGTAGGACGCTAGATTCTAAACGTACATCGCTTCATTTTATTATACTGATTTTTGGGGGTAAAAACAAGAAAAAACGCCTGCTCCCGCAATTTTGGCTTTGCCGGAAACAGTGGAGAAATTCCTTGACTTTTCTCAGCGCGTTCCGTAGAATAGAATTGTATGCGTAGCGGGATTGTTTGCGGAAAGGAGGTTCCTCACATGGTGAAAATCAGACTGATAGACGGCACCCTTTTTGAAAAAGGACTGCTGGAATTTACGGAGGAATATGGGTTCTGCCTTTGTGAGGACGCGGACGCGGTTGCAGTGCGGGCGGTTCACGCTCCCGACGGACTGCTGGCGGTTACAGGGGACCTGGAAAAGGGAGTTTGCATCTCTTATCCGGAAAAAATCCACTTTTTCCGGGGATTTAGCCGTTTTTTGCAGGCCACAGCAAATGGAAACAGCAGTTTCGGCATAATAGAAAAGCCGCAGTTCACCACAAACGGGGTCATGCTGGACACCTCGCAGGGGAACGCCGTTCCCACCGTCCAGATGGTCAAGAGTTTTCTCCGGCGTATGGCGCTTATGGGCCTCAATATGCTGATGCTCTACTGCGAGGATGGGTTTCTGGTAAAAGAAGAGCCCTACTTTGGATATATGCGGGGCAAATACACCGAAGCAGAGCTGCGGGAGTGCGACGATTACGCCGATCTGTTCGGCATCGAAATGATCCCCTGTATCCAGACCCTGGCCCACCTGTATGAGCCGCTGCGCTGGAAGGGAGTTTACGGAGACATCACCGAAAACGCCACCACCCTTCTGCCCGGGGAAAAACAGACCTATGAATTTATCCGCCATCTCATCGAGGCGGCCTCCAAGCCCTTCCGAACCAAGCGAATCCACATCGGTATGGACGAAGCCTGGCATCTGGGGCGCGGCAAGTATTTGGACAAGCACGGTTCTGTTCCGGCGGGGGAGATCATGATCGCACACCTGAAAAGGGTCATGAAAATCGTCCGGAGTTTGGGACTGTCCCCTATGATGTGGAGCGACATGTTTTTCCGTGCCTACGCTCCAGATGGGGATTACTATAACCCTAAAACCGAAATTCCAGAAGAGGCCGCAGAGCAGGTTCCGCCGGGGGTCAAGCTGGTTTACTGGGACTATTACCACTATGCAAAGGACACCTATGAGTCCTTCATCGAAAAGCACCGCAAACTGGGTGAGCCAATTTTTGCGGGAGGCATTTGGACTTGGCTGGGATTTGGCGTCAACTGGGCCAAAACCTTTTCGGTGACAGGCGCCGCCCTCACCGCCTGCAAGGAATGCGGCGTCAAAGAGGTGTTTGTCACCATTTGGGGCGACAACGGCGCCGAAGGAAACCTGATGGCTTCCCTTTTAGGGGTGTGCCTGTTTGCTGAGCACGGGTATGCAGAAACGTCCAATCAATACAATCTGCGGGAACGGTTCTGTTTCTGTACCGGAGGCAAATACGGTGATTTTTACAAT
>CABUOE010000066.1 GCA_902493155.1 uncultured Eubacteriales bacterium | reverse complement strand
ATTCAGTTTTGTGACGATGGAAAGTTTTCTGACGCCTGCATCTGCTTTGACCTAGCTTTGCTGGGAGACGGTCATCTTCAGGAGGACCTGGAATCGGGGCGCTTAGTGGTTACTCCCATTATTTCGGGAGAGAGCGCATCCGAACTGCGGCAGTACGTCGACGGAGCCTTGAGAACTTTTCAGGATCAGAAAGAGGGCTGGGTGCTGGAGGTAACGGGGTATATGATGCTTCTGTTCGGCAAGCTGAAAGCAGGAGGTTATCTTCCGACCAACCTTTCTTTTGACCGGGAGAAGGATTTTTGCTGCAAGGTGATCCGTTACATCGAAAAGCATTTTCACGAGCCTATTACCTCCAAAGACGTGGCTGAAGCCCTGTTTCTGAATAATTGCTATTTTTGCCGAACCTTTAAGAAGCATTTCAGCCAAACCTTTAGCCAATACCTGTGCTTTTTTCGATTGGAAAAGTCACGGGCGATGCTGATGACCACGGAAAAAAGCGTTGCCGCTATTGGAGAAGCGGCGGGCTTTCAAAATGACAGCTACTATATCAAAATGTTTCACCTTACCTATGGCGAGACGCCCGGGGAATACCGCCGGCTATACAGGGAGGGAAAACTTTTGGATATCAAATCCTTTTAAATGGAAAATCCCCAGGGCAGCGCTAAGGCTCCCTGAGGATTTTGTCTTATCTACAGCACATTTTCCAGCGTGGGCAATTCCTTTTTATAAATATCCGCCACTGCGCTGATGGCCTTCTCGATTTTTACCTGAAATTCGTCGGAATACTCCTGCCGCAGGAGAGCTTTACATTCATCCAGACATTCTGAGAAGGTATTGAGCGGCGATTCGTGGACAAATACGCCGATATAACTTTTGGTCTTATCCCATTCCCGCTGAAGCTTTTCCAGGTCTTCGGAGGCCTTTTGGGGGTCGCTTTTTGCGGTATCGGAGATGACGGTCAGCTGGGCCGCTGTTTTCTCACTGTAGTTTTTGAGCCAGAAGAGGGAATAGACGCTTCCGGCGACGATGACGCTCATAATGCAGATGACGAGACGTTTCAAGTAAATCCTTCCTTTCCGCTGCAAAGTTGCCGCTAATTTTCGATGGGGCCTTTGACTTTTGCGCAGTCCTTGGGAATGATATAGTAGTTTGCGTTGTGGTCGGCGGTCATGAGGAAAACATCCTTGGCGGCGAGGTGGTTTTGTTCCAGGGTTTTGTAAAGCCACCGCTCGCTCAGCTCGTAGGACTGAAGGGCGTTTTGCAGGATGACGCCGTCGCTGATAACTACGGTGGGCGGGTCGGGGTCTTTGCCCTTTAGTTCCAGCATCTCGGCGGTGGCGGTTTGGTACTTGAACTTTTGCAGGATGCTCACCTTACCGGTGGTTTCGACGATGGCGTAGGAAACCTCCCGCACGTCGAAGACGCCGCTTCCGCGAAGGGTTTCCATCAGGTCGTCGACGGAAAAACGGAGTTCCTTCATGGCCTTTTGGTCGATGATGCCGTTATAAATGATAATCATGGGTTTGCCGGAAAGGACGGAGCGGAACTTCTTCGAGTGGAGCGAGATGGTGGAGATAATCAGCTCAAATCCCACCAAAACGATGATGGGAACGGCGCCCATGGCCATGGGAATCGAGGTGTCCTCGATGGGGAGGGAGGCGATGTTGGAGATGAGGATGGTGATGACAAGCTCCGACGGCTGGAGTTCCCCCAACTGTCGCTTTCCCATGAGGCGCAAGGAAAAAATAATGAGGATGTAAAGCAAAATGGCACGGATAAATACGATCATCGATAACTCTCTTCCTTTCCGGTTAGGCTGGAGACCACCGTTTTGCTGAAACCAGGGCGCATAAAACCCTTTTGAATCGAACATACTGATATTTAGATTATGGCTTTGGTTAGTATCCCTACAGAGCATGAAAATTATGCAGAACGCTTTTGATAGAACGGTTTGGAAGGATGAAAACGCCGATGAAACAAGAGGAAAAACAGCAAAAGGTACATTTGAGTACAGACTTGAACGACAATCTGATTGAAATGCGGGCGCGGTTAGACAACACGGCGGATTTTATGGTGCGGGATTTGTACATCAACGACATCCGGGTGAGCTTTGTGATGATCGAGGGGATGGTGAGTTTAGCGATACTTGCAAACCTCATTGTCCGCCCGCTGCTCAACGAAAAGTTTCCCCAAAATGCTGCGCCGGAGGATATTTACGACTTTATCGAAAAGCAGACGGTTATGGCGGCGGACATGAAGGACGTTTTCCTCTTTGACGAAGTGTTCAAAATGGCCATGTCCGGCTTCGTGGTCATCATCATCGACGGCATCGCCAGGGGGATCGCATTAGGGGCGCAGGGGTTCAACTTCCGCTCCATCTCGGAGCCGTCCAGCGAGGTGAACGAACGAGGGTCCCGGGAAGGGTTTACCGAACCCATTAAGATCAACCTCACCATGGTGCGGCGGAGAATCAAGTCCGACAAGCTGAAATTTGAGAGTTTCCAGCTGGGGGAGCAGAGCAAAACCGACGCCTGCCTCATCTACAAAACCGATGTGGTTTCACAGGAACTGCTGCGGGAAATCAGGCGGCGGCTTCAGGAAATCAAGCTGGACGTGGTGCTGGACACCGGGTATCTGCAGCCCTTTTTGGAAGGAAAGGCGCTGTCTCTCTTCAGCGAAGTAGGGGTGACGGAGCGGCCGGACACACTGGTGGCAAAAATTCTAGAAGGCCGGGTGGCCATCATGCTGGACGGGACGCCTTACGTCCTCATCGTTCCGTATCTGTTCAACGAGAATTTCCAGAGCTTTGACGACTACGCCCACCGGCCGTATTTTGCCACCTTCATTCGGCTGTTAAAGTATTCTTCTTTTCTGTTTACCATCTATCTGCCGGGGCTTTATGTGGCCTTAGCCACCTTCCATCCGGAGGCGCTGCCCCACGCACTTCTCTTCAACATCGCCTCTGCCGAGGAGACGACGCCTTTTCCGCTGATGCTGTCGGCTCTCATCATCCACTTTATTTATGAAATTATGCGGGAGGCGGGGCTGCGGCTCCCGCGGCCGGTGGGGCACGCTGTGGGCATCGTAGGGGCGCTGGTCATCGGCGACGCGGCGGTGACGGCAGGGCTCATCGGGTCGCCTATGGTCATGGTGGTGGCCCTGACCGCCATCAGTTCCTTTGTGGTGCCGTCTCTCTATGAGCCGGTGGCAGTGCTGCGGTTTTTGTTCATCGTCATTGGGGGACTCACAGGCCTTTACGGCATGACCATTGCCAGTGCGGTGCTTTTGTGCAATGCCTGCCGCCTCAACAATTTTGGGGTTCCGTTCACTTCGCCTATCTCGCCGTTTTCACCCAAAGCCATGCGGGACGTTTTTGTCCGTTCCAGCTGGAAGGTGCTGCAAAAGAGTACCCACACGGTGCAGAAGCTGAGGGGCAGCCGGCTGGGGAAATAGGGGGTAGGGCTTAGAATCCGCCGCAGGGCGGAAAGGGGGATCATATTTTGCTAAAACCAAAAATATCCATGTCGCAGCTCATCATGCTTCTGACGCTGAGCCGGATGTTCTACACCTTAAACGGCATCCTCTTAGGGACAGGGGACAGCTACGGCATGGCCTACCTGTGGGCGATTCCGCTGTCGGCGCTGATGCAGTTTGTGCTGATGCTGCCCGCGCTGTTTCTTTCCCGCAGGCAGGGGACGAGCCTCATTACCGCTGGATATTCCCTCTGGGGGAAGGGCGGGGCAATTCTTGCCTTGCTCTGCGGCGTCTATTTCCTGCTTTCCGCCGTATTGACGGTATTTTCCACCGAGCAGTTTATGGTCAACGCCATCTATCCGGAGTCGTCGCCCATCTTTTTCATCCTGACCCTTACTCTGGCGGCTGCCTATGCCGCCCATCTGGGAGTGGAGAGCATCGCAAGGTGCGGGTTTATCATCTTTATCGTCTTTGTCTGCGGAGTGGCGTTTGCCTTTCTCGGCAACTGGCAGCAGATAACCCCTATCTTTATCCGACCGCTTGGGACGGGGGGATTTGGCGAAGTGCTCCGCATCGCCGTCAACCTGACGGCCCGGTCGCCGGAAATCCTTTTGTTTGCCGTTTTGCTTCCGAATCTGGGGAAGAACGGGGGACGAAAGCGGGGCGCCCTTTACTATCTGCTTCTGTCCTCCCTCATTTTGGAAATCATCGTCTTTTTGATTTCCGCGGTGCTGGGGCAGTTGGCGGAAGGGGAGGCCTTTCCCTTCTACACCGTAGGGACGCTGGCGAAAATCTCTATTTTCCAGCGGTTGGACGCGGTACACATGAGCATCTGGGTGCTGACGGCCTTTGTGCGGATGGGGCTGTTTCTCTGGGCGGCGGTGGAGCTGTTCCAAAGCCTGATGCCGGTGAAGAAGCACCGCTTCGTGCTGCCGTTTCTGGGCATTTTGGTGCTCGTAGGCGGCATGCTCTGCGGGATGGACAAAGGGGCGGCCAGCGGGCTGTACAGCGCGATGTTCAGCGTCATCCCCATTTTTGTTTTTCTGCCCCTTGTGTCCATTGCGCTGCTGATTTCTCAGAAAGTAAAGCAACCTGAACCGAAGGGAGGTGCTGATGATGAAGATTAGAGCTGCGGCGAAGTTTTTGCTGATACCAGTTTGCTGCTTGCTGTTTTCCGGCTGCATCAAAATCGTGAACCTCCAGGATCGGGCCATCGTCCAGGGGGTGGGAGTGGACTACCAGGACGGCCAGTACCTCATCACCATGCAGATTTTCAGCTCCGACGGTTCCGGCGGCCAGACCATCATCGATTTCTCCAAACAGAACGCCAAAGTCATCACCTGCCGGGGGAAAACCATCTCGGAAGCGGTGGAGGACACCTCCATCAGCCAGGGGAAGGACTTCTTTTTGGGGCACAACCGGCTGGTCATTTTGGGAGAAAGCGCCCGGGAGCTCCCTTTGAGCGAATCCCTTTCCTATTTTATTAACACCATGGATTCCCGGGCGGACGTGAACGTCCTGCTGGCGGAGAAAAGCGCCTCAGAGGTGCTAAACGCCGACATCAATCAGGGAATCCTCCCGGCCCTCACTATCGAAAAAACCGTCCAGAACGCCGACGACAGCGGCAAAATCAGTGAGGTACTACTCATCGACATTCTGCGCTCCCTGGCCGCCGAGCACCAGTCGGCGCTCATACCGGTGATTGCGATTGCAAAGGGTGAAGACGCGGCCAATGGGGTGGACGAAAGCAAAAAGCTAAAAAACATCGAACTCACCGGCATGGCGGTCTTTTCGGAAGGGATGTATCAGGGGACGCTGAACGAGTCGGAAACCCGGGGCATGATGTTTTTGCGGGACGAAATCCAGAAAACCGTCTATTCGGTGTTTAACGAGGATTTCCGGGAGATTTCGGTGGAGCTTTACCGCAGCAACACAAAAATCGTCCCCCACATCAACGGGGACGACTTGCAGTTCACTGTGAAAATCAACGCCGACGGTATGGTGCAGGAAAAGGTGCTGGAAGCGGGAAAGTCCTTTAACGAAAAGAGCCTCCGGCGGGTAGAGGATGTCATCCAGGAAAAAATCCGCTCTGAATGCGAGGAAGCGTTTCAGAAAGCGGTAGGCGAATATAAAAGCGACGTTTTCTATCTGGGGGACATGGTCTGGCGGGATCAGCCGGAGCTCTGGGAGAAAATTCAGGACGACTGGAAGGAAAACGCCGGAAAAATCAAACTCAGCTACGATATAACAGTGGACATCGACCGCACTGGGCTTCAGGAAAACTTCAAAGGGGTGCTGTAGGGTCCTTGCAGAAAGCGAAGATTTCGTTTATACTGATAAAAAACGGATGTCGTAACGAAAGCGGGGGCTCAGGATGGAACCGGTACTTTATACCGTCAAGCGCATCGACGGCGATTACGCAGTGCTTGTAGACGAAAAAGGGGACGAAAACCGGGTCGCCATGGCGCTTTTGCCCATGGAAATCGACGAGGGGAGTAAAGTCCTCTGTGAATATTTTGCCTATACGTTGGTGGAATGAATTCAGCGCAATTTATGCGGAAAGGGATCAGCGGGAGAAGAGCCCAATCGGCTCTTCTCCCGCTTTTTGGAGCGCCTATTGCAAAAAACACAGAGAGCGTCAATGCCCTCTGTGTTTTTCTTTGTGTTTTTGCTTTCGCAACTTTTTGATGCGTCAAGCAGTATGAAACGGTAGGGCTCTTATTTAAAAATTTTTTAAAAAGAAAGATCAAATATACGATTTCTATTGAAAAATAAATAGTTATTTTGTATAATTAATATAACAGTGTATCATTCAGATTCTGTCAAAAATAGGAGGAACCGCCATGGCACAGATTGCTGAGATCATCAAGTACGAAGGCGATAACAGCACCTTCATATGGAAGCATCCCTGCGAGAATTTCAACTCCCTGACCCAGCTCATCGTCTACGAATCCCAGGAAGCGCTCTTCTTTCTGAACGGGCAGGCCCTTGACCTGTTCGGCCCGGGACGGTATACGCTGGAAACCCAGAACATTCCGAAAATCGGGAAAATCCTCAACCGCACCACCGGCGATCAGACTCCCTTTCATTGCGAGGTCTATTTCATTAACAAAACCGAGCAGATGTCCATCAAATGGGGAACTGACAGCAAGGTGCAGTACATAGAACCCACCTACGGGTTCCCTCTGTCCATCGGCGCAAGCGGGGAAATGAGCCTGCGCGCCGAGGATTCCCGCAAACTGCTTTTGAAGCTGGTCGGTACCGAGAACTTCCTTTCCCAGCAGAAGCTGGTGGGATTTTTCCGTTCCTTTTTGATGACCCGGGTCAAAACCTATATTGCTCAGGTCATGAAGGCCAACGCCATCAATATTTTTGAGATCGATGAGAACCTCACATTTTTTTCCGATTCCATCAAAAACCTGCTGAAAGTTGATTTTGCCGACTATGGCATCAGTTTAGAGCGGTTTTTTGTCACCGCCATCGTCAAGCCGGACGGCGAGCGGCAGTACGAAAAATTCAAAGAGCTACACTTCCGCCAGTACGCGGATATCGCAGAGGCCAAGCTTCGTCAGCAGACCGATATTATCTACGCTCAGACCGAAGCGCAGAAAACCGTCATCGCCTCCCAGGCCATGGCGACGAAGCGGGCCCAGGAAGGGTATACTTACCAGCAGGAGCGGGGTTTTGACGTGGCTGAACGGGTCGCCGACAACGAGGCGGTGGGCCAGTTTACCAACATGGGCGTCGGCCTCGGCACTATGGCGGGAGTAGGAGGCGCGGTGGGCGGCATCGTCGGCGGCGCAGTGAACAACGCCATGAATGCGGCGGCTGAGCCACCGTTAAATTCCTGCGCAAACTGCGGCGCTGCGCTTCCTGCCAACGCCAAGTTCTGCCTGAATTGCGGGGAGAAGGTGGCCGCCGCTCTGGCGGAAGGAACCATCGTCTGTCCCAAATGCGGGAAAGCTGTTCTAAAAGGGAAATATTGCCCCGAGTGTGGAGCTAAGTTGTCAGCCAGTTGCCCAAAATGCGGAGCGGGCGCTCCCGACGGCGCTAAATTCTGCCCGGAATGCGGCGAGACGCTGGAATAGGAGGAAGGAAGATGAAAAAGAATTTTAAGCTTTACGCCATCTGCTGGGCCATTCTTCTGGCCCTGTTCAACGTGATCGTATTTGTCTCTCCGGCTGAGGCGATGGGCCTATCAAAATTCGGCGGCGCCTTTTGGGCGGGATACCTGTTCATCACCCTTGCTTTTATCGGGCAGCTTGTCTGCGCCTTCTTTGCTTTCAAAGCAGACAGCGCCAAAAAGTTTTTTTATCGGATTCCCCTTATCACAATCAGTTACGCCGCGCTGCTCCTGGTGACTGCTGCCGGGGCGGCTTGTATGGCGATTCCGGGGCTTCCCAACTGGGTGGGGATCGTCGTTTGCTTTGCGGTTGTTGCCTTCAGCGCCGTTTCGGTAATTGGGGCGAAGGCCGCTGAAGAAGCCGTCGTCGATATGGACGAAAAAATCAAAGGGCGGACGTTATTTATCAAATCCCTGACCGTCGATGCACAGGGACTCGCTTCCCGTGCAAAGTCCGATGTTGTCAAAGCGGAAGCCAAAAAGATCTATGAGGCAGTCCGCTATTCCGATCCCATGTCCAGTGAGGGGCTGACGGATTTGGAAGCTCAAATTACCCTTCAATTCGCGGCATTTTCCGACGCTGTTGCAGCTGATGACGGAGCGAGCGCCAAAGCTGTCGCCGATGAACTACTGACACTGATCGGCGACCGGAATAATAGGTGTAAACTGCTGAAATCATAACGCCCGCGTCATTGTGCTGAAAACCGGCGATCTGCTTGGGAAAACCGGCTTTCAAAGGCGATATAATAACTGCTTTCGATGCAGAAAACAATGCCATAAAGTGAGGAGTTTGTTCGACAATGTCCATTTTTAAATGCAAAATGTGCGGCGGCACATTGGAAATCAACAACGAAACGGTGGCGGTCTGCGAATACTGCGGAACCAAGCAGACTCTGCCGCGGCTGGACGACGACCGAAAGATGAATTTGTATGACCGGGCCAACCATTTCCGCCGGAACAACGAATTCGACAAGGCCATGTCCATCTATGAGCAGATTTTAAGCGAGGACAACACCGACGCCGAGGCCTATTGGTCGCTGGTTCTCTGTCGTTACGGCATCGAATATGTGGAGGATCCGGCCTCTCACAAGCGCATTCCCACCGTCAACCGGGCCCAGTTTACCTCTATTTTTGCCGACGCTGACTACAAATCGGCTTTGGAGTATGCGGACGATTATCAGAAAGAGGTCTACGAAGAAGAGGCGAAAGCCATCGACGAAATCCAGAAGGGAATCCTCGCCATTTCTCAGAAAGAGGATCCCTTTGACGTATTTATCTGCTATAAGGAAACCGACCAAAACGGCCGGAGAACCCCTGACAGCGTTTTGGCAAACGATTTGTATCACGAGTTGACAGAAGAAGGCTACAAGGTCTTCTTTTCGAGGATTACCTTAGAGGACAAACTTGGCTCCGCTTACGAGCCGTACATATTCGCCGCTTTGAACAGCGCAAAGGTCATGGTTGTTCTGGGCACCAAGCCGGAGTATTTTAATGCGGCTTGGGTCAAAAACGAGTGGAGCCGCTATTTGGCCCTCATCAAAGGCGGCGCGAAAAAGATGCTGATTCCCGCCTATAAGGACATGGATCCTTACGACCTGCCCGAGGAGTTTTCCCATCTGCAGGCCCAGGATATGTCCAAGCTGGGCTTTATGCAGGATTTGATCCGGGGCGTTAAAAAGATCGCCTCTGCCAGAGGCTCTGGCTCTTCGGTGCAGGCATCGGTCGTTTCCAGCAGCACCGGCAATATTTCGCCCTTGCTCAAGCGCGCCTTTATGTTTTTGGAGGACGGGGACTGGGAAAGCGCCGACGAATACTGCGAAAAGGTGCTGGATTCAGACCCGGAAAACGCAAACGCTTACCTGGGCAAGCTGATGGCGGAAATGCGGGTGAGGAAACAGGAAGACCTGTCCAAGTGTTCAGAGCCGTTTGACAATTATAATAGCTACAAAAAAGCGGTTCGGTTTGGCGATGAACAGTTGGCGGCTACCCTGAATAACTACGTGACCTATATCAAGGAACGCAATGAAATGGAGCGTCTCAAAGGCATTTATCACAAGGCCTATGATGCCATGCAGTACGCCGATACCGAGGAAGTCTTTAAAAGCGCCGCCAAGCTGTTTCAGGGGATTTCCGGTTACAGGGACGCCGATGAAATGGCCGAGCGCTGTTTGGAAAATGCCGAAACCATTCGAAAGGACAATATTTACAGCGTCGCCTGGGGCAACCGGAATTCGCAGAATATCGGGCAGTTGGAAAGCGCGGTGAAGCTCTTTGAGTCGATTCCCGGGTGGAAGGACGCAGACGAGCAGGCGGTTGCTTTTCGGCGGAAAATCGAAGAAGTCAAGGCCCAGGAGGAAGCCGAACGCATTGAAAAAGAGAGAAAGGCAGAAGAACGGCGTATTGAACGCGAACGAAGTGCGGAACTAGCACGCATTGAGGCGGAAAAACGGGCGAAGCGCAAGAAAATCGCGGCTATTGTTGCAATAGTGCTGGTCATAGCAGGTATTGCATTTGGATTTCTAATGTATAAGGTCATCATTCCGAATAACAAATACACCGATGCCATGAAAGCTATGGAAGAACAGGATTACGCTGCTGCGTACAGTATCTTTTTGGAATTGGATGATTATAAAGACAGCAAAACAAAATTAGGTGAGATTCAGCAAAATCTCTTGACTACCGCACAAATTGGAGATACTGTCTATTTTGGCTCTTACGAGCAGGACAACGATACTTCAAACGGAAAAGAATTAATTGAGTGGATTGTTCTGGATAAGCAGGAGGATAAAGTACTGGTTATCAGCAATGAGTGCCTTGATAGCCAGCCGTATGATACAGGATTTGAGGAGGTCACCTGGGAAACCTGTTTCCTTCGAAAATGGTTGAACACGACGTTTCTCCAAGAAGCTTTTTCTTCCGAGCAGCAAGATTTGATACCATCAGTAACGCTGGCTAATACGAGCAATTCAGAAGATAAAGTTGGTAGTGATACGACCGATCAAATTTTTTTGTTTGATGTAGATGAGGCCAATCAATATCTGCCTTCCAATGAGGAAAGACAGGCAAAAGCAACGGATTATGCGAGAGCGCAGGGGGCGTATGTAAATAATACTAATGATAATAGTTGTTGGTGGCTGCGGTCGCCTGCATATCGCAATAGTGCCACACAAAATGTTCAATATAATGGTACTATTAATCAGACTGGAACTAAAGTAATTGCTACAGACTGTACCGTCCGTCCCGCCA